>NZ_JBNJLK010000009.1:0-139802 GCF_051195255.1 Falsirhodobacter sp. 1013
CAGGTTGCTCATCGATCAGGTCTCCTTGCGGAGCCTGAATCATGCTGAGACCGTAAAATCAATGGGTCTGGAGCCTAGGCGCAGTCGTACTGTTCTCCATAGACGGTCATGACATGCGTCAGATGGAAAAGACACTTCGCGAAACCCACCATATCCACGTCAAGTACAGGCAGGTGGGAGACCTACAAGGCCTTAGGGTTTCAACCCACATTTATATGCTGGAAAGCGAATTGGACCGTTTTGTTCACCTGCTTAAGCAAGTCGTTCATAATCAGTAAATTTGTGAACTTGTGAGCCGGAAGTGGCGAAACGGCGCCTGTATTCGCCGGGCGTCAGGCCGATGAAACGCGCAAAGACCCTGCGGAACGCCGCAGGGTCGGCGTAACCGCTGTCCCACGCGACCTGCTCGATCGGGTCACGACGGAACTGCAACAGCTCGCACGCCTTCCGGATACGCAGCCGCTGAATGTATTCCGACGAGGTCATGCCCGTCGCCTTGCGAAATCGTCGGAGAAAAGTCCTTCGCTCCAACCCGGAGGCGGAGATCAGCACTTCCAGCGGAACGTCCCGCCCCTCGGCTGCGTGAAGGAGGTCCTGTACCTTTGCGATCTGGGCATCGCCATGTGACGTCCGCGGCGCGAAGGTGCTGTAGTAGCGTTGTTCACGCCCCGGCGGATCCAACAGCAGAAACCTCGCCGCCCGCACCATCACCTCCGGTCCACAAAGCCGTTCAACCAGACGCAAACAAAGATCCGTCCACGACATCAGCCCGCCTGCCGTGACAACGGGACCATCGTCGATCAGAAGGCGGTCGATTTCCATCCGGACATCGGGAAAGCGGACGCGAAAGGCGTCGGCATAGCTCCAATGCGTAGTGGCGGGCCGCCCCTTCAGAAGCCCCGTTTCTGCCAGCACAAAGGCTCCGGCGCAGACCGAGGCAAGGATCGTGCCCTCCGCATGCCTCTGGTTCAGCCAATCCCGCAGCGGGGCTGCAGTGTCCGGTGAAGGGGGCTGGGTCAGGCTGGGCGGAAGGATAATGACAGCCGGGGCGGAGGGGGATGAGCCTCCGCTTTGGAAAACGCGCACCGGCGCCGCCTCCCCCTCCTCCTGCTGCCAGTGGCTCACCTGAAGCTGCGCGCCGGGCGACACCCGTTCGACGATCAGGAACAGGTCGGTCATGGACAGGACGGCCGACATCTGGACGCCCGGATACAGCAGCAGCCCGATCCCGATCGTCTTGTCGTTTGTCACTTTCGGCTTCCTCAATGTCGCTGACGCCACGGGCTTTATCATGGCGCACCCCATATCGTCATGAACAGCAACATATTCCAGGAAGGAAACATCATGGGTAACCGGGCCGTTGTCGTTGTGGACGTTCAGAACGATTATTTCCCCGGCGGGCTTTACACGCTGGACGGCATCGCTGAAGCCTCCGCCAATGTAGGCAAGGTTCTTGAAGCCGCACGCGCGCGCGGCGAGCGCGTGATCCACATCCGCCACATCTTCCCCGACGCGGGCGCGCCGTTCTTCCGTCCCGACAGCGAGGGAAATGAGATTCACCCCTCCGCCGCGCCGCAAGAGGGTGAAACGGTCATCGTGAAGAACTTTCCCAACTCGTTCCAGAAGACGGACCTGAAGGAAGTTCTGGATGCGGACGGGATCAAGGACGTCGTAGTGGTCGGTGCGATGAGCCACATGTGCATCGACGCGACCGTGCGCGCTTCCAGCGACTTCGGCTTCAAGACGACCGTGGTGCAGGATGCTTGCGCAACCCGCGCGCAGGAATTTGGCGGCGTGACGGTGCCTGCATCGCAGGTGCACGCCACCATGATGGCCGCGCTTGCCTTCGCCTATGCCGACGTAATCGACACGGACGCCTTCCTGAAAGGCTGACCACGGGCCTTCAGCTTGGCTTAAGGTTGGCGGGCGAGATGTGCTGCAAACCCTTTTCGGAGACGTTGCATGACTCTTTCCCGCCGCACCTTTGTCGCCGCCGCTCTTGCCGCGCCGGCGTTGATCGCCACCCCCCTGCGTGCCGAGACGCGGAGCAACGTCTCCAGCTTCCAGATGCAGGACTGGCGTGATCACTTCGAAAGCCTCGGCAAGGGCGCGATCCTCGCCGACCTCACCTCCCGCGCGCTCCACTTCTGGGGCGCGGACGGGGAAACCTATCGTCTTTATCCCAGCTCCATTCCCATGTCGGAAGACCTTACGCGGCGCGGATATACCGAGATCGTTCGTAAAACGGTCGGCCCCGGCTGGACCCCCACCCCGGACATGCGGCGCCGCGATCCGTCCTTGCCCGATCATGTCGGGCCGGGCCCGGGCAATCCCCTGGGCACCCATGCGATGTATCTGAGCTGGCCCGCCTACATCATCCACGGCACGCATGACACGCGCAAGATCGGCCGTCCGTCTTCGTCGGGCTGTGTCGGCCTCTATAATGAACACATCAAAGAGTTGTACGGGCTGGCCCCGATCGGCACGCAGGTCCGCCTGCTTTAACCCGCACCGCCAAAGCTGGCCCGATAGGCCGAGGGCGAGGTGCCGACATGTTCGGCAAAGCGAAGGCGCAACGACAGCGGGGTGCCGAACCCCACCTCGTAGGCGATGCGCTCCACCGGCAGGTCCGTCGTCTCCAGCAATTGCTGCGCCCGCGCGACGCGCTGCGCGGTCAGCCACCCGGTGACCGTCAGGCCCGTCGCCTCGCGGAAGTTGCGCGTGAACGACCGGCGGCTCATGTTCGCCTGCCGGGCAAGCGCATCGACGTTCAGCGGTTCGGACAGGTGTTCCAGCGCCCATTCCAGAACATGCGGCAGCTTGCTCTGGCACGGCAGCACGGGAACGGGCTGCTCGATGTATTGCGCCTGCCCGCCCTGCCGGTGCGGCGGCGTGACCAGCATGCGCGCTGCACGATTGGCGATGTCCGCCCCGTGACGGGATCGAATCAGGTTCAGGCAGCAGTCGATCGCGGCCACGTTCCCGGCCGAGGTGACGATGTTGTCCTCCTCGATATACAGGACATCGGGCCGGAACTTCGCGTTCGGAAAACGTGCGGCGAAGGCGTCGCGGGCGGCCCAGTGGGTCGTCGCCTGCCGCCCGTCCAGCAGCCCCGCATCGCCCAAGACGAACGCCCCCTGGCACAGGCCCACGATCAGCTTTCCTGCGTCATGCGCTCGGCGCAGCGCCTCCGTCAGGACGGCGGGGGCCGCACGACCCGGGTCGCCCCATGCCGGCACGATGATGATAGTTGCGGTCTCCAGCGCCTCCAGCCCATGCTCCACCCGGATCTCCAGCCCCGTGTCGGTGCGGATCAGGCCGGGAACCGGTGCGCAGACATCCACCGCATAGGCATGCGACGGAACCGCGCCGAACACCAGCGCGGGAAGGGTCAGGTGAAACAGACTTGCCCCATCAAGGGCAAGGACGGCGATATGTGTGGGGGTCATTGGGTACGCTGCAGAGTTGGCCCAATACTAACGAAGATCGTCATCCGGGTCAATTGATGTGGTGGCTGCGGGTGGGCACATCATGTTCTGAAAGCTCATCCAGATGGACATGCCATGACCGATACACGCACGAATGCGGCAATCCCGCTCTCTCTTCTTGATTTCGCGATGGCCGGTCGCGGCGTCACCGCACATGAGGCGCTGACCGCCAGCATCGAACTGGCGCGCCTTGTCGACCGCCGCGGCTTTCACCGTTATTGGGTGGCCGAGCATCACTCCATGCCCGGCGTCACCACATCCTCGCCGTCGCTGCTGCTGGCCCGCCTGATCGGCGAGACAAAGCGCATCCGCCTTGGGTCGGGCGGCATGATGCTGCCGAACTTCCCCCCGCTGGTCGTGGCCGAGCATTTCGGCCTGCTGGAGGCGCTGGCCCCCGGCCGGATCGACCTTGGCGTGGGCCGCGCGCCGGGGACCGACATGGTGACCGCCGCCGCCCTGCGCCGCGGAGAGATCGACGCCGACGACTTTCCCAGTCAGCTGATGGAACTTTTGGCCTTCCTTGATGCCAGCTTCCCCGAAGGGCACCCCTATGCGGAGCGGGTGCATGCCGTTCCGGGGCCGTGGCAGGACCGGGAAAACAACGTCGCGCCCGTTTCCGGTCGGCCGTCGGTCTGGCTGCTGGGCTCCTCGGCCTACTCGGCACAACTGGCGGCGCATCTGGGCTTCCCCTTCGCCTTTGCGGCGCATTTGGCGGACCAGAACCTCGACGTGGCGGTTGATGCCTATCGCAGCAACTTCCGCCCGTCGGAGGTTCTGGAAAAGCCCTATGTCATCGTCAGCTCCGGCGTGATGGCGGCGGATGACGAAAAGGAGGCGCAACGCCAGGCCTGGGCCTATTCCCACGCGATGATGCGCATATCGCAAGGCAAGTCCTTCGTTGTGCCCACGCCGGACGAAGCCGAAGCCTATTCCTATTCGGGGCACGAACGGCGGATCATCCGCATGTGGCACGACAAGACGATGATCGGCACGGCGGATCAGGTGAAGGCCCGCGTCGACGAGCGGGTGCGGCGCGTTGGCGCGGATGAGGCGATGATCCTGACCCTCGGGCACACGCCCTCGGCCATCCATCGTTCGACCGAGCTGATCGCGGATGCCTTCGGCCTGACGGAGGATAAGGCCGCCCGCTAAGGCGGCCCTTGCGTGCGGGGCTCAGCCCCGCCGCATCTGCGCGATCACCTTCTCCAGTTCCGCGTTCGGGACGACGCCGGGGAACAGGTCGATCCCGATCAGGAAGGCGGGTGTGCCGGGCAGGCCCAGCATCCGCGCCTGGTCGTGATTGCGTTGCAGCAAGCCGTCCCACCGCGCCTCCGAACGGGTGAATGACGCATGTGCGGCCCTCGGCTCCACCCCGACCGACCGGGCGGCCGCGTCGACCTGGGCCTCGGTGATCTGCCGCCCGTCGACCGCCATGATCGCGTCGTGCACCGCCTCGTAGCGATTGCCCGCACCAAGCGCGACCTTCAGCGCATGCACCGACAGATCGCCGAAGATGGGCCAGTCCTTCATCACCAGCCGCAGGTTGCCGTCACGCTCCACCAACCGGCGGATGTCGGGATAGGAGTTGCGGCAGAAGGGGCACTGATAGTCGTAGAACTCGATCAGCGTCACGTCCCCGTCGGGATTGCCCAGAACCGGCTGGTCCGGATCGTGCGTCAGCTGGCGCAAGTCGTCCGCACTGGTCTGGGCGTGGGCCTGGCTGACGATCAGGGTGCCGAGGCCGGCACCCAGCAGGCCGCGTCGTGTCAGGGTCATGCCGTCACTCCCGTCTGGCTCTGCTCTGGTGTCAATACGACCACGCGGGCCATGGATTTCACGCGTGTGTCCAGATCGATCACGTCCTGATTGAACATCCGGATGCATCCCGCCGAGGTCGACTGCCCGATCGACCGGATGTCGTTCGTGCCGTGGATGCGGTAGTAGGTGTCGCGGTTGCCTTTGTGCAGATACAGCGCCCGCGCGCCCAGCGGGTTCTTCAGACCGCCGGGAAGGCCATCGGCATAGTCGGAATATTGTTCAGGCTGGGTGGCCAGCATGTTGTCGGTCGGCAGCCAGCTTGGCCATTTGCGGCTGTAGGGGATATGCGCGGTTCCGGCAAAGGCACGGCCCTCGTCCCCGACAGCCACGCCATAACGCAGCGCCCGTCCCTCCGGCAGGATGAAATATAAAAAGTGCTGCCACGGATCCACCACGACCGATCCCGGCTTCTCGTCGGTCGCATAGTCCACTTCCTGCCGGACATTGCGCGGGGTCAGGTAACGGTCGGGCACGGCGGGGATCGTGTATCCTTCATCCATAAGGGCGGCATAGCGGCGGGCAACATCGGGCGGAACCTGCGGTTCGGGCGGTGCGGCCGGGGGTGCGGGTGGTTGCGGCGCGGCACAGGCGGCCAGCGCTCCAAGGCCCAGAAGCAGGCCCGTGCGGCGCGTGATCTCGAAGCTTCGTGTCATCTTGCGTCTTCCTTCAGTGTCTCGATTTCGTGCAAAAGCTGGGCGCGAGAGATCTCGCCCATATGCGCCGACAGCAGGTGTCCATCAGCAGTCAGGAACAGGGTCGCAGGCAGGCCCTTTGCGCCGTAATGCTGCATCATGCCCTGTCCGGGATCGCTGAGCGGTTCGATGGGAACCTTCGTCTTCTGCAGGTACTTGCGGATGATTTCCGGTCCTTCGCCCTGATTGACGAAGCGCATAGATGCGCCCTCCAAAGAGAAGGCGACGTCGGCCATCATCGGCATCTCGCGCCGGCAGGGCGGACACCAGCTGGCCCAGAGGTTCACGACCACAGGCTCCCCCCGCCAGTCACCCACCTGCGCAGGCGTTCCGTCCAGCGCGGTCAGCTGAAGGTCGACAGGCATGGCCACCGCATTGCCCCGCGCCAGCAGGTGCGACACGTTCCAGCCGATGGCGGTCAGAACCACCGCGACCACCACCGGCAACAACGGAAGCCGCCGCAAATGCCAAGCCGTGGCGGCGGCAAACGCAGCGATGCCCCATTGCCACTGGAACCCGCCCTGCCAGAACGCCAGTACGGACAGCGGTTGCTCCGCGAAAGCGCCCAGATGCAGAAGCACATAGCCGGTCCGCGCCCCGATCAAACTCCACATCGCGGCGGAGAACGCCCAGTCGGTCAAGTTCACGCCCCGCTGGCGTCCGATGATCCAGCTTGCGATCACGAGGATTAACAAGGCGATTGCGACGGGCGCACGTTCGGCCGACAGCAGCAGCGGCCCCAGTTGCATCCCTCCCATCACGCGCCCCCGCCGATCAGCTTGACGGACCGGATCACATCTCCAGTGGAGACGTCGCCAATCAGGCGCGAGCCTTCCGCCTCCTTCTGATGGTCGTTCAGGAACACCATTGTCGGAGGGCCGGCGGCGCCCAGCGTGTCCAGCATTGCCTGCGCTTCTTCATCCAGATCGGTGACGTCGATCTTATAAAGCGCCGTGCCAGCCAGCGCCGCCTTCACCTGCGGATCGGGCAGCACGTTGCGGTCAATACCGCGGCAATAGACGCACCAGTCGGCGGTCACATAGATCAGCGCCGGACCCTTCGTAGCATTGAGTTCGGTCGTGGTATTGATCTGCGCGATATCTTCGACGGGTGCCGCGGGGCCGGCACCGCCGCGAAGTCCGGCCAAGGGGCGCAGCGCGTCACCGCCACCGGCGGCGGCACCAATGGCCAGTGTCCCGCCCCAAAGCAGAAGGATCACCCCTGCTGTCCGTGAAAGCCGGGCAACAGCACCTGCGGTTTGTGGAATCCGGTCCAGTGCCCCGAGGAACACGGCGACCCCGATGGCCAGCACCGCCCACATCGCAAGCGTTGCAGGACCGGGGAAGACGCGGGAGGCCAGCCACACCGCCATCGAAAGAAAGGCGATGCCGAAGACCGCGCGCACGACCTCCATCCACGGGCCGGCTTTAGGCAGGACGCGGCTGCCGAAAGCGCCAATGATCAGCAACGGCACGCCTTGTCCCAGCCCGAACGCGAAGAGCGCCGCTGCCCCCAGCACGACATCACCTGTTTGCGCGATATAGAGCAGCGCCCCCGCCAGTGGTGCCGTCACGCAAGGCCCTACGATCAGCGCCGAGGTGAAGCCCAGAAGCAGCGCACTGCCGATGGAGCCACCCGTGCCGCCGACGCGGTTCAGCCGGTCGGTCAGGGCGGACGGCAAGGTCAGCTCGAACAGGCCGAAGCTGGACAGTGCCAGTGCCACGAAGAGCACCGCAACCGCGCCCACGGCCCAAGGCGATTGCAGCACCATCTGAAGGTTCTGGCCCGACCACCCGGCCACGGCCCCCATCGCCCCGAAGGCCAGCGCCATCGCGAACACGTAGGCGCCCGACAGCACCACACCCTTGCGCATCGAAAGCTCCCCGCCCTGACGCGCCAGCATTCCTGCAAGGATCGGCAGCATCGGAAACACGCAGGGGGTGAAGGCCAGCAAAAGCCCGAAGCCGAAGAACCCCGCCAGAACCCAAAGCGCGCCGCCCTGTTGGGACAGTCCCTCGATCACCCCCGGCCCCGTGGCCAGTTGCATGCCGGAGGATGGTGCGTCCGCCGTGAGGGCGGGTGCGGTGCTTGTCAGTGTCAGGTCTTTTTGCACCGGCGGGTAGCAGATGCCATCCTCCTGGCAGCCCTGAAAGGTGATCGTTACGTCGCCGCTGGCCCTCAGACGGGCCTCTGCATTATCGTAATAGACCTCCATCGTACCGAAATTGGGGTCGTCCTTCACCGTTCCCGGTTCAGTTTCCAACGCCAGAACGTCGCCTGCGACGGTTTCGGCCTGAAGATGGTCGCGATAAAGGTAATAGCCTTGCGCGATGGTCCAGTGCAGGACCGCACCGTCCTCCGTCTGCTGGACCTGCATCGCGAATGCCTTGTCCACGTCCAGCGGGCGGTTCATCCCCTGCGGCAAGGAGAAGGCCTGCGCCCATGCGCCGATCGTGAACATCAGCCAGCATAAGAACGGAAGAAACAATCTGCGCATCGGTATCCTCATGGTATTGAGTTCCCGACCTGACGGCCCTGCCTTAAGCCAGCCTTAAGCTTGCCGGGCGACCGCTGTAACGGGACCAGAAAGGCGCGAGGACGGAAATGAGGCTGCTGATTGTCGAAGATGACCTGATCCTTCAGGACGGGCTGAGCGTCGGCCTTGGCATATCTGGCTATTTGACCGAGGTGGTAGACACGTGCGCCGATGCCCGTGAGGCGCTGGCAGGGGGCGGCTTCGACGGCGTGGTTCTGGATGTGATGCTGCCCGACGGATCGGGGCTGGACTTGCTGGCCGCCCTGCGGCGCGAGGGAATGAGCCTGCCCGTGCTGGTGCTGACCGCCCGCGACCAGGTCAATGATCGCATTCACGGGCTGGACAGGGGTGCGGACGACTACCTCGGCAAACCCTTCGACCTTGAGGAACTGGCCGCCCGCCTGCGCGCCATCTTGCGTAGGTCCGAAGGACGGGCCGCCGCGCATCTGGAGTGGAACGGCCTGCACCTTGATCCCGCGCGAATGAGCGGGACAATCGGAGACCGCGAACTGCGTTTTTCCCAACGCGAGTTCACGATCCTTCATGCGCTGCTGGAACGCCCCGGCGTCATCATCGGCAAGTCGGCGCTCGAAGAACGTCTCTACGGCTGGCAGGAAGACGTGGAGAGCAATACGATCGAGGTCCATATCCACAAGTTGCGCGCCAAGCTTGGTCCTGCCTTCATCGAAACGGTGCGTGGCGCAGGATATCGTCTGGCGGAGGCGTCATGATCCCGATCCGAATTCGCATGTTCCTGATCCTGATGGCGGCCACAGTTGCCGTGTGGGCGTCGGGCTTTGTCTGGATCCACCAGTCCACCGCCGCCAAGATGGATCGGGTGCTTGATGCCCGCTTGGCCGAGGCCGCACGCATGGTCTCGACGTTGGTGACGGATGAACGCGTGCCGGTGGAAAGTGCCGTGGCCCTGTCCGCAGCCGAGGATCATCCCTATTCGCGACAATTGTCGTGTCAGATATGGAAACTGGATGGCACACCTGTCGCCGGCTCCTCCGCTGCGCCACAGGAACGACTGGCCGCGACCGAAGGGTTCAGCATGAACACCGTCGAGGGGGTCGAATGGCGGGTCTATTCGATGGTCAATGCCGACCGCGGCGTGAGGGTCATGGTGGGCGACAGCATGGCCATGCGCGAAAAGCTGATCGAAGACGTGACGCGCGGCCTCATCCTGCCTGCGCTCGCGGTGCTGCCGGTACTGGCAGGCCTGATCTGGATCGGGCTGGGGCGCGGGCTGCGGCCCCTGCGGCGCATGGCGGTTGATCTGGCCGCCCGTGACGCCGAGGATCTGCGCCCGCTGGACCGCCGCCTTCCGGCCGAACTTTCCCCGATCCAGTCGGCCATGAACGACCTGTTTCGCCGGGTGGAAGAAACACGCGAACGCGAGCGCAGCTTCACCGCCTTTGCCGCGCATGAACTGAAAACCCCCCTTGCCGGACTGAAGACGCAGGCGCAGATCGCCTCGCGCGGGGACGAGGTGCAGCGCAGACGTGCCCTTCAGCAGATCGAAGCAAGTGTCGCTCGGACTGACCGCCTGGTCCGGCAACTTCTGGAGATGGCCGCCGTAGATGCCCGCGAAGCCGGACAAGACCGCGCCACCCTTCGCCAGATTGTCGCGGATTGCGTTCAAAGCACAGAAGTACTGGCCCGTGCGCAGGATGTGCGGGTGCAAGTGCAGGTGGAAGGTGATGACATGCAGTACGACCGACTGCTTTTGGGTGCTGCCGTTCGTAATCTACTGGAAAACGCCATTCAAGCGTCGCCCGAAGGCGCTTCTGTGAATATCCGGGGAAATCCCTGCATCATTGAGGTGTCAGATTTCGGCGCCGGCATTCGCACAGAGGATCGGCCTCACCTGACGCAGCGGTTCTTCCGGGGCCAAGGGGCAGCAGCGGGGGGAAGCGGTTTGGGTTTGGCGATCGTCCAAACAGCGATGCAGCGGTTGAACGGGCAGTTGGAATTAAAGTCAGGATCCGGCCGGGGCAGCACCTTTTCGCTCCACCTTAGCCCTGAAAAGATTATTTTATAATAAGGGTATAGCGCCCGATGTTCGCACCCAGTCAGAAAGCCCAAGACTGACATCAGCATCACAGTGGAATGGTCGACAGAACCGGCAGAGACAAACTGCAGAACAGTCTCGGCTCTAAACGTCACTTGAGCCTGAACAGGATTTCTTTCTCGATGGTGAATGTGCGGTCGTCAGATCTCTGGGCCATGGCCGCTCGTGGCTGTGCACCAGCCGCCTCGCCGATCAAAGTTCCATCAGCTCCGTCGCACCGTGTCGCTGTCCACCACGCGCGCTTCGACCGCATATTCCTGAACGATCTCGGGCGGTGCCTTGGCTGTAGGCCACGGCACCGCCAGCGGCAACCAGCACGGCAAGGGATAGACCATTCAGTTTCAACATGCCGCCGTTTCCCGATGCAAAAGGCCGAACACAGAGCGATGAAGCTGCGCGTTGCCCAGTTCGGCCCGCTCGCTCATCCGGCGCACCCATGCCCCTGCGTTGCGGATCTTGCCGCCCCGCTCGTTGCTGTCGGCATCGGCAATCATCACCAGCAAAGCGGCCCCCACCTTGCCGATTGCGGCCTGCGCCTGTGCCCATGCGGACGGATTGATCCCAAGGGCCATGGCCCGTTCGTAGCCCACGTTCACGAACGCCATCCAGTCCGCGCGCCCATAAAGTTCCATCCCCACATGCCATTCGGCGGGGGCGGCATTCAGGGCCATTGGCAGGCTGATATGCTCCATCCCGCATTTCGGTGTCTGGGTGGGCGGTGTCGGTGCGCCCTGCCCCGTCTTGTTCTCAGCGGGCATCGCCGGATTACATGACTCTGATGGATATTGGTTTGTAATGTATGGTCGGTCATTTCTTTCCGACCGGTCGGAAATTTCGGACGGACCAAGACGGGTCAAAAAGCGGCGCACACGGTTCAGAAGTTCGCTCAAGGCTTCATATCCAAGGTGAGCAATCCGGCGCGGAAAGCTCGCCCAGGTCTGTTGATCCTCGGCCGTGGCTTCAGTTCCAGACAGGATACGGCGGATCACGGAACGCAGGCGCGAAATCTCGTTCCGCATACGATCGGCTGCCATGCGCTCCGCTCTCATGGCTTCGGCCGCCATCGTCAGTTCACCGGCACGATCCTGAAGCGGTGTCAGGTCGATGCCATGAACGGCGACGATCCTGCCTGATTGATCCCGCTGGCAGTGACGGCGGCCACCTCCCATGCAGCGATCCACCGCTAGCCCGATCCGCACCAAAAAATGGACATGGTTCAAAATGGTGCGGGGATTCTTGCCGCATTCGAAAGACAAGGTTGACACGCTCGCAGGGCTTATCGGCACCTCGGAACCCCGCGGTATACGACCGATAAGGGCCTCTAGGGTCCGACGCACACCGTCAGGTAGTTCCATTACAAGCGCGGCATTGCGCGCGGCTTCGTATAAATCAGCAGAAAACTGCCTAGTATTTTCGTTGGGTTTTCCCAACGACCGCAGGGGTTTAGTAACCATTCTGTCCGCTCTCCGTATAGAGCGGTCGAGGGAAACACGGCTGGCATCTATTATTCGCCCAAGGGCGCTTTTTGTCTTGCCTGCGATGTAGGGGAACGATACCTTGATGCTTGAACAAAGTGAGCATCTTAAGACCTCGCCAAAGGTCCGGTTGCGTCCCCCCCGGTGGTCCCCGACCGCTGGGGGTTTTCTTTTTCGGGCCCTAGGGATCTTGCTGTCCCAATTTCTGCCCCGTTTCGGAATCGATCTCCTGATTTTCACGCCTTTTCGGCACGGTAGCGTAACTGTCATCAGCGCGCTAGCTACATCCGCCTTTGCAGGCAGGATGTGCCATCACACAGGCCTTCATAAACTCACCACCTCCATACAAGTCAAGTAAGCATATCAAACGGTCTTCCTGATTTGGTCATACCTAACAAAAACATTCTATGCATCAGAAATATGTTTCTGGTGCATAAACAGTGTTGACATACAAAACCCATAAGTTGTAACCTCATCTTAAGACATAGATTTCTTTCTGAAATGTCTTTAGATTGCCCCTGCGAACACCAGCGAGGGGGCGGAATGGAATACGACGAGGGAAAGGTGCTACTAGGCAATGCTATTCGACCTTTCGTCAGGAAAGGCGGGAAGCTGCGCTACCAGCCCTTTGTGGCAAAAGATGGGCGCATTCATTGGCAGGTTTTCGGTATCCAGCCGAACGGCCATGAACTTCCGGTCTACGTGGTCAGAACAGGTGAGGCGCGCGTCCTCAAAACCATCGGCGCGGTTCTCAACTACCACCAGGAATACTTCCCTCTCGCGACTGAGCTCTGTGTCGGCATTCTCCCTTTGGAAGAGGGGCAAACGCCGGGCGGAAACGAGGAAGCCGAGGGCTGACAAGGACCGAGACGACCGCAATGTTGTCTCGATCGACGACTTCAGGAAAGGAAAGCGCCGTGTGGCGGTGGCCGCGCAGCGGCAAGAGCGCAAGGCAAAAGCGGGGCGCATCTATCAGGCGGTGACAACCGACTTCTATACGGTCGGTGAGTTCGGACCGGTCCTGCGGGCACCGTGGGTGTCCTTCTTCATCTTCTCCATCGGACTTTTTGCCTGGAGCTTCCTGCACGACGACGTGCAGCGGGCTTATGGTGGTCCGATCTGGTTCTGGTCGTGGGTCGGCTACCTGCTGGTCAGCGCCTACCTGTCGCCGCGCCTCTGGCATGACGTGGATATCGCCATGATGGCGCTGGTCGCGGTCATCTTCCTGCCCTGCCTCTGGTTCATGGCGCTGTGGGTTCCGGCCATCGTGTTCGGGCTGGTGTCGCTCGTTTCGCTGACGCTGTCCCCCATTCTGGGGCGCATCCTATGAGCCGCTCGATCCTTATCCTCGCTACGCTGTGCATGACCGTTGGCGCTGCCTCGGCCGATGTCTTCGAGTTCCTGCCTGACGGGACCATGGTGCAGCGCGGCCTTCCCGAAGCCAGCGCCTCCCCCGCTCCGGCTGTCTCGCGCCGCGCCACGCCCACGACGGTTCCGGCCAGCCGCGCCCAATATCGGGCGCTGGCCGAAGAAGTCGCGCTTGCCCATGCGGGCGGCCCCGGCCCCCGCGCGGCGGGCCTCGATGCGCTGACGTTCCAAAGGGTGTTCGTGGCGCTGGTGCGTCAGGAAAGCGGCTTCAATCCTCGGGCCGTCAGCCCCGTGGGGGCGCAAGGTCTGGGCCAGCTCATGCCCGAGACCGCCCGCCTTCTCGGGGTCACGGATTCCTTTGACCCCCATCAGAACCTGAACGGAGCCGCCCGCTACTTCACGCAGCAACTGGCCCGCTTCAAAGACGTGCGCCTTGCGCTGGCGGCCTACAACGCCGGTCCGCGTCGCGTCGAGCGATACGGTGGCATCCCGCCTTTCCCGGAAACGCGGAACTATGTCGCCTCCATCACTGCCGCAACAGGGCTGCGTGCCCCTGCTGCAGACCCTGCTTCCGTAACTCCTGTTGCGGAGGCCTCGACCCCCTCCCCAGACACACAAAGGAGTATCTCCGTATGGCAGTATTGACCCGGTACGGGCAACTCGTCGCTCTGGCCCTCGCGGCCCTCATCACCCTGTCCCTGCCGGCGCTGGCGCAGGATCTGTCGCCGGTGAACACCATGCTCGGCAACATCGGCGACGCTCTGACGGGAGCCACGGGCCGCGCCCTCGGCCTGATCGCTCTGGCTGGGGTCGGCATTGCCTTCCTGATCGGCCGCATGAACTGGATGCTGGCCATCTCGGTCGTCGTGGGCCTTGCCATCCTCTTCGGCGCCGGCACCATGCTCGACGGCTTCGCCTGATCCCCCATGTCAGAACCTTGCTTCAAGGCCCTGACACGACCCGTCTCCATGGCGGGCCTCCCCATCACCTACCTTGCTCTGCTGTTCGGTCTGGTGGTGGGCGGCTTCATCGCCACGCTGTCCTTCCTTTGGTTCCTGGGCAGCGCGGTAGTGGGATACGCGGCTCTGCGTCTGGTGGCGAATTACGATCCGCGGATTGTCGAGATCATTTTCACATCCCTCGCCAGGACACCTCTGCCGCCCTCGTGGTTCAAAGGAAAAGGGATCATCTACCGTGCTTGATCTGCAACGCGGCCTCGGCCGGAAAGCCTTGGAACCGCAGGGCTTCACCCGCGAACACATGCTGGCGGGGCACCTTCCCTATATCACGCCGGCGGGCGACGATGTGGTGATGCTTCGCGACGGCGACGTGATGGGCAGCTTTACCGTGCGCGGCCTTGAGGCCGCCACGGCCGAAGTCGCGTTGATTGATGATGTCAAAGCCGCCATGGAAAACGCCGTCGCGCAGATGGGGCCAGATGTTGCGCTTTACGTCCATCGGGTGTCCATGGAGACGCAGCCCCGGATGCCGCCGGTCCAGGGCAACGGCTTTGCCGCCGAAGTGGACCGTGTGTGGCAGCGCCACATCGCCCGCGACGGATTGCGCGAGCGCACGATCATGGTCACGGTCTGCCTGCGCCCGCGCAAGCTGACCTCGCTCTGGTCGAAGATCAGCGGCGGCGGCAAAGGCGATCTGCGCGCCATGCGGGACCGCCGCATCGCCCGTCTCAACGAAATCATCGGCTTCATGATGCAGGTTCTGCGTCCGGTCAGTCCGCGCCGCCTGACGGTCAGCGGCGGGCAGTGGCTTGGCCTCCTCCGCACCTGCGTCACGGGGAAATATGCCCCTCTCATTCCCGGATCGAGCTTCGAGCCGCTGGCAAACCTGATGGCCGGATCACGGGTCGATTTCCGGGGCGACACGTTCACGGTGTTCGGCACTGACAGCGAAGACACGCGCTACGGCGCGATCTTCGGCATGAAGGGTTATCCGTCCGAGACGATGGCGGGGATCTTCGACCGCTTCGACATGGCGGCGGATACCGTTGTCACGCACAGCTTCACCCCGATTGATCTGGTCACGGCGACGGGCCGCTTGCAGCGGACCATCCGCCAAATGCGCGCGGCCGACGATGCTGCGATCAGCCTTCAGGCGCAGCTTGTAGAGGCCAGCGATCAGCTGGCCTCGGGCCGGATCGTGTTCGGGCACCATCTGGTGACGATCATGGCCGTGGCCGAAACCCGGGCCGAACTTGATGACATTGCGGCCTCGATCCGCTCGGCGGGGCAACGTGCCGGTGCAGTGATCGTGCGCGAGGACATAAACGCCCGCACGGCCTACTTCGCGCAGCATCCGGGCAACTACGGCTACCGCTCCCGCGCCAGCATGACCAGCTCGCGCAACTTCGCCAGCTTCGCCTCCCTGCATTCGGCGGGCCTCGGCGTGGAGGAAGGGCGCGAACCCTGGGGCGTTCCGGTCACGATCCTGCCCACGGTGTCCGGCGAACCCTACCGCTTCAACTTCCATGCGGCGGGCGCGCCGGGGGATCGCACGGTCGGGCACAGCCTGACCATCGGGCGCACGGGCACGGGCAAATCCGTGGGCATTGCCTTCCTCGCGGCACAGGTGCAGCGGGCCAATCCGCGCATCATCGCCTTCGACAAGGACAATGGATTGGAAATGCCTTTGCGCGCCTTGGGCGGACGCTATGCGCCGGTTCGCATGGGTGAGGCCACGGGCTTCAATCCCTTCGCGGCGGAAACCGACGAACGGGGCCGCGCGTGGCTGACCGACTGGCTTTCCGCCCTGCTGGAACAGAACGGACCTCCCCTGACGGCGGAGCAAAGCGAAGCCTTGTCCCGCGCGGTGACGGCCAACGCCGAGGCCGATCCGGCCCTGCAGAACCTCATGCACTTCCGGTCGCAGCTTCTCAGCGTCGATGACGGCGGCGATCTCTACACCCGCATGGGGGTCTGGGACACCGATGGGCAATATGGATGGGTGTTCGGCGGCATGGCTGCGGACCCCGTGCACTTCGACCAAGCGGTGACGGGCTTCGATCTGACGGAAATCCTCGACGTGCCATCCGTCCGGACGGCATGGCTCTCCTATGTGTTCCGCCGCATCGAGCGCACGGTGGAGGATGGACGTCCGACGCTGCTGATCCTCGATGAAGCGTGGAAGCTGCTGGATGATCCGTATTTTGAGGCCCGGTTGAAGGACTGGATGCTGACGATGCGGAAAAAGAACGTGGCCGTGGTCATGCTGACGCAGCGCGTGTCGCACATCGCGGAAAGCCGCGCGGGCAGCTCGATCCTCGAATCCGTCAACACCACCATCGTGTTCCCCAACCGCCGCAACACGGCGGAGGAACTGGCTCCGCTGAACCTCTCGGACAGCGAAGAACTGTTCCTGGTGAACACAGGCGGTGCCAGTCGTGCGGCGCTGGTCCGCAACGGCGACACAAGCACGGTCGTGGATCTCGACCTCTCGGCCTTGGGCCCCCTCTTGCGCGTTCTCGCCGGTGGCAAGGGCGACGACACGTCGCCCGCGAACTGGCGCGATACCCCCGACTTCTGGAAGGAGATTTGACGATGACACGGCCCCTGCGCCTTGCGGCCCTTCTCGGCCTTTCCCTGATCCTCGGCGCTTGCGCCAACTACACCAGCCGCACGTCGCCCTGCGCCTGCGACTGGCAACCGCTCAACGCTCAGACGGAGGTGATCGTATGATCCGCGTTCTTCGCACCACGGCCCTTGCGGGCGTCCTGTCTCTGGCAGCGATGACCGGCGCATCCGCGCAAGGCGTTCCAACAGAAGATCTCCGCTCCATCGCCAACGCAATCCAGCAACTCGATCAGATGAAGCAGGATTATGTGATTTATTCGGTTCATCTTCGCCCAACATTGGTGCAGCCTTCAGATTTCCCTGCATCAAACCCCGGCACTGGCGAAAACGCCCTAGATCAAAGCGTCGAAACACTCACGGCGGGCTTCGCGCCGTGGATGATGCAAGAACGGGCATCTGCCTCATCCACTCGGCCCGAAGCAACACGGAGAGCTTCATGGACATCGGCGTCTTCATCCCGATCGCGAACAACGGCTGGCTGATCTCCAAGGCCGCGCCGCAATACATGCCCAGCTTCGAACTGAACAAGGACATCACGCTGCGGGCCGAACGGCACGGGCTGGACTTCGTATTGTCCATGATCAAGTTCCGCGGCTTTGGCGGGGAGACGGAGTTCTGGAACCACGCGCTGGAAAGCTTCACGCTGATGGCGGGCTTGGCCGCCGTGACCACGCGGATCAAGCTGTACGCCACCGCCGCCAGCCTTGTCATGCCCCCCGCCATCGTGGCGCGCATGGCCACGACCATCGACAGCATCGCACCGGGGCGGTTCGGGGTGAACCTTGTCACCGGCTGGCAGCGGCCGGAATATTCGCAGATGGGTCTCTGGCCGGGGGATGAGCATTTTGCCAACCGCTACGACTACCTGACGGAATACACGACGATCCTGCGCGACCTGATGGCCACTGGCGTCAGCGACCTGAAGGGCCAGCACTTCACGATGGAGGATTGCCGCGTCAGCCCCATCCCCACGCAGATGCCCAAGATCATCTGCGCCGGATCCTCGGACGCGGGCATGGCGTTTTCGGCCCAGTTTGCCGATTACAACTTCTGCTTCGGCAAGGGCGTGAACACGCCCACGGCCTTCGCCCCCACGGCCGAGCGCCTGACCCGCGCCACGGAAAAGACGGGGCGCGACGTGTCCTCCTTCGTGCTGTTCATGATCATCTGCGCCGAAACGGACGCCGAGGCGCAGGAAAAGTGGATCGCCTATCAGGACGGGGTGGATCATGCGGCCATCGATTGGCTGGGCGAACAGGCCGCGGCGGACACGCGGTCGGGCGCCGACACCAATGTGCGGATCATGTCGGACCGCACCTCGGCGGTGAACATCAACATGGGCACGCTGGTCGGATCCCCCGCCACCATCGCGCGGATGCTGGACGAGGTGGCGACCGTGCCCGGCGTGGGCGGCGTGCTGCTGACCTTCGACGATTTCGTGGAAGGGGTAGAGGTGTTCGGCACCCGGATCCAGCCCCTGATGCTGTCCCGCCAGCCCGCATTGGAGGCCGCCGAGTGACCGCCGCCATCGACCCCGCCGCCCTGCGCCGCGCCCCCGGCACCCCGACCTGCGTCCTTCCCGCCCGGCCCGAACCGATGGTCGTCACCCCGCAGGAAACCGCCATCGTGGTGGTGGACATGCAGAACGCCTATGCCACCGCCGGCGGCTATGTGGACACGGCGGGCTTCGAAATCACGGGCAACCGCGCCTGCATCGACAACATCGCCAAGGTGCTGGCCACGGCGCGCGCGGCCGGGATCACGGTGATCTATTTCCAGAACGGCTGGGACGCGGACTATGTGGAAGCGGGCGGCCCCGGCTCGCCCAACTTCCACAAGTCGAACGCGCTGAAGACCATGCGCGCGCGGCCCGAACTTCAGGGTCAGTTCCTGGCCAAGGGGGGCTGGGATTACGAGATCATCCCGGATCTTGCCCCACAGCCGGGCGACATCGTCGTGCCGAAGACGCGCTATTCCGGCTTCTTCAATTCGACCATGGACAGCACCCTGCGGGCGCGCGGCATCCGCACGCTGGTCTTCACCGGCATCGCCACGAATGTCTGCGTGGAAAGCAGCCTGCGCGACGCGTTCCATCTGGAATATTTCGGCATCATGCTGTCGGACGCCACACATTGGCTGGGGCCCGATTACCTTCAGAAAGCCACCGAATACAACGTGGAGACCTTCTTCGGCTGGGTCTCCTCCACGTCCGAGTTCTGCGGAGCCGTCGGACAGATCGCACCAGAGGACGCCTGAATGCCCAAGACCTCCATCATTCCCGAAGGCACCACCACGCCCATCGCGCCCTTCGTGCCGGGCACGAAGGCGGACGGGATCGTCTACGTCTCGGGCACGCTGCCCTTCGATGGCGACAACAACGTCGTCCATGTGGGCGACGCCGCCGCGCAGACGCGCCATGTGCTGGACACGATCCAACGGGTGATCGAAACGGCCGGCGGCACGATGGCCGATGTGACCATGAACCACATCTTCCTGACCGACTGGGCGAACTATGCCGCGATCAACGCGGTCTATGCGGAATACTTCCCGGGCGACAAGCCGGCCCGCTTCTGCATCCAGTGCGGGCTGGTCAAGCCCGAGGCCCTGATCGAAATCGCCACCATCGCGCATGTCGGCTGATGCATTTCACCGTGCATGAGGGCCCCGCAGGGGCGGAAACGGTCGTCCTGTCTTCGGGCCTTGGTGGGTCGGGCGGCTATTGGGCGCCGCAGATGGCCGCGCTGGCCGAACGGTTCCGCGTGGTCACCTACGACCACCGCGGCTGCGGCCATTGGGGGGGCGAGGTGGCGGAGGGCACGACCATCGCCGACATGGCAGCCGATCTGGCGTTGGTGATGGACGCGTCGGGCACCGACCGGGCGCATGTGGTGGGCCATGCGCTTGGCGCGCTGATCGGGATGGAACTGTCGCTGGCCGCCCCAGACCGCGTGACCCGCCTTCTGGCGATCAACGCCTGGGCCGACACCTCCGACCATTCACGCCGCTGTTTCGAGGCGCGGCTGCGCCTGCTGGATCACAGCGTGGAGGCCTTCATCCGCGCCCAGCCCCTGTTCCTGTATCCGGCGGAGTGGATGGAGAAGAACGCCGCCCGCATGGCCGCCGAGGACGCCCATCACATGGCGCATTTCCAGGGCGCGCGGAACATCCGCCACCGCATCGCCGCCCTCTCCCGCTTTGACATCCGTGACCGGCTGGCCGAGCTGCGCTGCCCCGTGCTGGCCCTTGCCACGCGGGACGATCTGCTGGTCCCGTGGTCCCGCAGCCAATCGCTGGCCGAGGGGCTTCCGCAGGGCCGCCTTCTGCTGCTGGATCAGGGCGCCCATGCGGTGAACGTCACCCAGCCCGACGTCTTCAACGCCGCGATGATGGAGTTCCTGAGCGGCTGAACTTTAGGAGGCCGCCGCCGCAAAGCCCCGCGCGTCCTGCGCGGCGGTCCCGAACAGCTCGGTCCCCGAAAGGGCGCGCGTCCAGTCCGTGTCGGGGAAATCGCGGGCCAGCAGGTCGGGCAGTGGCATCTGCATGGCCAGTGCCTCTTTCGCCAGCGCCTTGATCCGCGCCTGTGCCTCGGGTCGGTCCATCCGGCGGGTCAGCAGGAAGCTGGCGGCTTCGGCCACAATGGTGCCGCAATCCTGCGCAAGGCCCCGCTGCATCGCCTCCGCCTGCGGGCGGATGCGGGTTGCCACGTCGGCGGCCAAAGCCAGCGCCCGCCCCGTCGCAAGAACGGTCGCGGGAAGCCCCAGCCATTCGACGAACCACGCCGACCCGTCCCGCTGCTGGGCATGAACCGCAGCGCCGGTGATCGTGCCCGCCAGCCCCGCCACATGCCGGGACAGCGCCACCAGAACCGAAGGTGCCACCGGGTTCTGCTTTTGCGGCATGGTGGAGGACGCGCCCGCCCCTTCCACCAGAACCTCCGATATGCCGGTCTGCGCCGACAGGATCAGGTCCTGCCCCATCTTGCCAAGGCTGCCGGTGACGCCGGCCATCCAGCCCGCGAATTCCACGATCGGGCTGCGGTCGGCGTGCCAGCTGCGGCCCGGATCGCGCAGGTTCAACTCGGCCGCCAGCGCGGCCCGCACCTGCGGCCCCTGCCCTTCCATCGCCGACAGCGTCCCCGCCGCCCCCGAAAGCGAGACGGCGAGCGCCCCCCGCAGGTCCCCCAGCCGCGCGCGGTGCCGCAGCAGGGGCTGCCCCCAGCCCGCCACCACCGCACCGAAGGTCGTCGGCGTCGCCGCCTGACCATAGGTGCGGGCCGCCATCGGCAGGTCGGCATGTTCCGCGGCCAAGGCCCCCAACCCGCCGATCAGCGCGGCCAGACGGGCGTCCCACAGGTCCATCACCTGCCGCAGGCGCAGCGACAGGGCGGTGTCCATGATGTCCTGGCTGGTCGCGCCCCAGTGCAGGTATTGCGCCAGATCCGGCGCGCCCATCGCCTTGCGGAAGGCCGACACCAGCGCAGGAACCGGCACGCCGTTGCCCGCCGTCGCCTCGGCCAGCGCGGCCGGATCGATCGCCGCATCCCGGGCGCTGCGGTCGATGAAGGCCGCCGCCTCGGCCGGGATCATGCCAAGCGCGCCCTGCACCCGGGCCAGCGCCCCCCATGTCAGAAGCATGGCGCGCACTTCGACGGCGTCGGAAAACAGGCGGGCGGTTTCCTCGTCACCGAAAAGGCCGCGATAGATGGCGCTGTCTGCGGGATGGGCTGGCATGAAGGCTCCTTACAGGTCGAAGAAGACGGTTTCGCCCTCGCCCTGCAGTATGATGTCGAAGCGGTATTCGGAAGGGCCGGTCTTCTTCGCCATCAGCGTGTCCACGCGCTCGCGCTGCTCGATCCGGGCCAGGACGGGGCAACCTTCGTTGTCCTCGTCCTCGAAATGCAGGCGGGTCTGAAGGCCGATGTTGATCCCCCGCGCCACCACCCAAAGAGAGATGTGGGGCGCCATCAGCTTGCCGTTCGGCGCGGGCACGCGGCCCGGCTTGATCGTGCGCAAAACCCATTCGCCGCTGTCCATGTCGGCCACGATCCGCGCCCAGCCGGACACGTTCGGGTCGGCCTCCCCCCTTGGGTCGTTGGCGGGATACAGTCCCTGCGCGTCGGCCTGCCAGCTTTCGATCAGCGCGTCGCGCAGGATCATCCCGGCCCCGTCGCGCACGGTGCCGGTGATCGTCACCACCTCCCCCTGCGCGCCGTCGCGGATGGGCGAGGTGCCGAGATCCTGATCGTAGACGCCGTGGATGCCCACGAAGTTCGGGGTCAGGCCGATATGGACATAGGGCCCCGCGGTCTGCGAGGGTGTTTCCTTCAACTGGTCCAGTTGCTGCATCACATCCCCTCCATGCGGTTTTCGAACACGGTCTGGCGGCGGCCCCGCAGCACCACGTCGAACTTGTAGGCCAGGCAGTCCATCGGAATGGCGCGGTGCATGTCCAAGGGCGCGATCAGCGACTGGATCGCCTTTTCCTGCCCGATCGTGTGGACGATGGGGCAGCGCGCGATCAGCGGGTCGCCTTCGAAATACAGCTGCGTGATCAGGCGCTGGCCGAACCCGCTGCCGAAGACCGACATGTGGATGTGCATCGGCCGCCAGTCGTTCACGCGGTTTGGCCAGGGATAGGCGCCGGGGCGCACGGTCAGGAATTCATAGCTCCCGTCCTCGGCCGTGATGGTGCGTCCGCAGCCGCCGAAGTTCGGATCCAGCGGCGCAAGATAGCCGTCCTTCTTGTGGCGATACCGGCCGCCGGCATTGGCCTGCCACACCTCCACCAGAACGCCGGGCACGGCACGGCCGTTTTCGTCCAGGATGCGGCCATGGACGATGATCCGTTCACCGATCGCCGGCTGGCCGGTCATGTTCAGGATCAGGTTGTTGTCCAGTTCCCCCAGCACGCCATGGCCAAAGGCGGGGCCGGTCTGTTCGGACAGCGTGGTGGGCATGGCCACCAGCGGCCGCGACGGCGACCGCGTGACCGAGGTCTTGTAGTTCGGGGTGTAGGGCGCGGGGTGCCATTCGCGGTCCCGCGCCAGCAGCGGGTGGCGGGCGTCGTTGCGCACGCGGCCGGGTTGGATGTGCGGATGATCCCCCGCCGCGTTGTCCACATGCGGCTTGATCTGGTCGTCCCGGCTCATCCTTCGGCCTCCATCTCGGCAAGGGTCTGCTTGGCGATCTTGATCGCGTGGTTCGCGCGCGGCACGCCGGCATAGATCGCGACATGCAGCAGCGCTTCCATGATGTCGTCGGCGCTGGCGCCCGTGTTGCGCGTGGCGCGCACATGCATGGCCAGTTCGTGATCGTTCCCAAGGCCCGCCAGCAGCGCGATGGTCAGCATGGAGCGTTCGCGCAGGCTGATCGTGTCGCGCGACCACACATGTGCCCAGGCGGCGTCCGTGATCAGCGTCTGGAAGGGAAGGTCGAAGGGCGTCTTGGCGGCCTCGGCGCGGTCCACATGGGCGTCGCCCAGCACGCGGCGGCGCGTGGCCATGCCGGTTTCGGTCAGCTCAGACATGGGAAACCTTTTGCAGGAAGGGGATCAGAAGGTCCGCCATCGCGCGCGGCGCTTCCACCGGCGGCAGATGGCCGGTGTCGGGGATCAGGTGGAAGGCGGCGCCGTCGATCAGTGCGGCCGTCGCCTCCACCACCTCGGGCGGGGAAGCGCCGTCCGCGCCGCCGCCGATCACCAGCGTGGGCAGGCGCAACGCGCGGGTGGTTTCGGTCAGGTCGGCCCCCGCCAGCGCCCGGCAGGCGGCGACATAGCCTTCGGGATCCGTGCGTTCCATCATCCGCTGCCACAGCGCGCGTTCGGGGCGGGACAGGAAGGCGGGCGCGAACCAGCGTTCCATCACCGCCGGCGCGATGGAACCCATGCCATTCGCGCGCACCGCATCGATCCGCGCCGTCCAGCTTTCGGCGGTGCCCAGCTTCGCCGCCGTGTTCGACAGGACCAGCCCGCGCAGCAGATCGGGGCGCAGGGCGGCCACGCGCTGCGCGATCAGCCCGCCGATGGACAGGCCGACGAACACGACCGGCCCGCGCGCCACCTGTTCGATCAGCGCGATCGCATCTTCGGCCAGCCCGTCGATCCCCTCGGCCGGGCCATTGTCGGACAGGCCATGGCCGCGCTTGTCATGGCGGATCAGCCGAAAACCGGCCGGCAGCAGCGGCAACAGCGCGTCCCACAGCCGAAGATCCGTGCCCAGCGAATTGGCGAACACGACCGCAGGCCACTCTTCAGGGCCGCTGACGGTGTAATGCAGAACGCCCCAAGGGCGCATCAATGCGTGCATGGTGATCTCCTCCTCCGCGCCCGATCTTGCACATCGCACGGGCCGCGCCTAATGCAAAATGATGCCCCTTCCATAACGAGGCCGTTATGCATCCTGCCATCAAGCTGCGCCACATCCGCAGCTTTCTTGCCATCGCGGCCGAAGGCAACCTGTCGGCCGTGGCGCGCGAACAGGGCGTGACCCAGCCCGCCCTGTCCCGCACCCTGGCCGAGCTGGAGACCCTTCTGGACGCACCCCTGTTCCTGCGGCAGGGGCGGCGGCTGACCCTGACCGAGGCCGGCCGCGCCTTCCGCCTTCACGCGGCCGAGGCGGTGCACCTGCTGGACACCGCCGCCGCCGCCCTGCATCCTGTCGCGGCCGCGTCGCACCTGCGCGTCGGGGTGCTGCCCACGGTGGCCACCCGCCTCTTCCCCGCACTCGCCCTGTCCTTCCGCGAGGCGCGGTCCGACACCCTCCTCACCCTCATCTCCGGCTCGCATGACGATCTGTTGCGGCAGCTGCGCAACGCGCGGATCGACCTGATGATCGGCCGCATGCCCGCCGCCGCCGAGATCGCGGGCCTGTCCTTTCTGCATCTCTATGACGAGGAGGTGGTGCTGGCTTTGCGCCCCGGCCACCCGCTGGCGGATCGCCCCGCGGCGGAGGTTCTGGCGCAGGTGCCGCTGATCCTGCCGCCCGAAGGCGCGATCATCCGGCGGGGGGTGGACGACTGGATCGCCTCACAGGGGTTGGGGCGCGTGCGTCCCGCCTATGAAACCGCGTCGCTGGCCCTTGGGCGGGGGCTGGTGCTGTCGTCCGACGCGGTCTGGTTGATCTCGGCCGGCGTCATCCATGCCGAGGTGGCGCGGGGCGAGATGATCGCCCTGCGCCCCGGCGCCGGCTTCCTGACCGGCCCCGTCGGCATCACGCAAGGAGAGGAGGCGGGGGCGGCGCAAACCACCCTCGTCCGCCTTGCGCGGGGTCTGGTTCAGACCCGCTCCACCGCGATGGCGATGCCCTGACCCACGCCGATGCACATGGTGGCAAGGCCCTTCTGGCCCGGCTTCAGGCCAAGGGCCGCGGTGCCCGTGATGCGCGCGCCCGACATGCCCAGCGGGTGGCCAAGCGCGATGGCGCCGCCGTTCGGGTTCACGCGCGGATCGTCGTCGGCGATCCCCAGATCGCGCAGCGTGGCCAGCCCTTGGGCGGCAAAGGCCTCGTTCAGCTCGATCACGCTGAAATCCTGCTGCGACAGGCCAAGCCGCGCCATCAGCTTCTTCGACGCCGGTGCCGGGCCGAAGCCCATGATGCGCGGCGCCACGCCCGCCGTCGCCCCGCCCAAGATGCGGGCAATGGGCGTCAGGCCGTGCTTCTTCGCGGCCTCGGCGCTGGCGATGATCAGCGCGGCCGCGCCGTCGTTCACGCCCGACGCGTTGCCCGCCGTCACCGACCCGTTCGGGAACAGCGGTCGCAACTTCGCCAGCGCCTCGGCCGAGGTGACGCGGGGATGTTCGTCCCGGTCCACGATCAAGGGATCGCCCTTGCGCTGCGGAATGGTCACCGGCGTGATTTCCCGTGCCAAGGTCCCATTCTCCTGCGCCGCCGCGGCCTTGGCCTGCGAGGCGAGGGCCATGGCGTCCTGATCCTCGCGGCTGACGCCGAAATCATCTGCGACGTTCTGGCCGGTCTGCGGCATGGAATCCACGCCGTATTGCGCCTTCATCGCCGGATTGACGAAACGCCAGCCGATGGTGGTGTCAAAGATCTCGGCGTTGCGGGAAAAGGCGGTTTCCGCCTTGGGCATCACGAAAGGCGCGCGGGACATGGATTCCACGCCGCCCGCGATCATCAGTTCCGCCTCTCCGGCGCGGATGGCGCGGGCGGCCATCAGGACGGCGTCCATCCCCGAACCGCAAAGACGGTTGATGGTGGTGCCCGTCACCTCCACCGGCAGGCCGGCCAGAAGGGCGGACATGCGGGCGACGTTGCGGTTGTCCTCGCCGGCCTGGTTGGCGCAGCCGTAGATCACATCCTCCACCGCCGCCCAGTCCACGCCGGCGTTGCGCTCTAGCAGCGCGCGGATCGGGATCGCGCCCAGATCGTCGGCGCGCACGCCGGACAAGGCCCCGCCAAAGCGGCCGATGGGGGTGCGGACATAGTCGCAGATATAGGCGTCGGTCATCTCACAGCTCCGGCACGTTCAGGTCGGACACGGTGCCTTCGATCGTCAGCGCCGCCCCCGTCATGGATTGCAGTTCGTCGACGCTCATCCCCGGCAGCTTTTCACGCAGCACGAAGCGGCCGTCCTTCACGTCCACCACCGCAAGGCTGGTATAGACGCGGGTAACGCAGGCCACGCCCGTCAGCGGGAAGGTGCACGCCTCCACCAGCTTTGGCTTGCCGTCTTTCGTGACGTGTTCGGTGATGACGCAGACCTGTTTCGCGCCGTGCACCAGATCCATCGCGCCGCCGACCGCCGGCACCCCCTTGGACCCCACGCGCCAGTTCGCCAGATCGCCCGTCTGCGCGACCTGGTAGGCGCCAAGGATCGCCACGTCCAGATGCCCGCCGCGCACCATCGCGAAGCTGTCGGCGTGGTGGAAGAAGGCGGCCCCCGGCTTCAGCGTCACGGCGCGCTTGCCGGCGTTGATCAGGTCCCAGTCCTCCTGCCCCTCGGGCGGGGCCTCGCCGAAGTTCAGCAGGCCGTTTTCCGTGTGATAGATGACCGTGCGGCCTTCCACGCTGTAGCGGGCGACCATTTCCGGCGCGCCGATGCCAAGGTTGACATAGGCGCCGTCCTGGATGTCCTGCGCCGCGCGCCAGGCCATCTGTGCGTTCGACAGTTTCATCAATGCACCGCCCCCTCGCGGATCAAGGCTTCTTCCTGCTGCGGGTTCGCCACCTGCACCACGTGATCGACAAAGATGCCGGGCGTGACCACCTGTTCGGGATCGATACCGCCGGGCTCCAGCAGCTCGGTCACCTGGACGATGGTGGTGGCCGCGGCCATGCACATCAACGGGCTGAAGTTGCGCGCGGCAAGACGGTAGGTGAGGTTTCCCATCGTGTCGCCCTTGTGCGCCTTGATCAGCGCCACGTCGGCCTTCAGCCAGCGTTCCTGCACGTAAGGCCGGCCGTCGAACTCCGCCACGGGCTTGCCTTCGGCCAGTTCTGTCCCGAACGAGGTGGGGGTGTAGAAGGCCGGGATCCCCGCCCCGCCCGCGCGGATGCGTTCGGCCAGCGTGCCCTGCGGCACCAGTTCCAGTTCCACCCGCCCTTCCAGATAGGCGTCGGTGAACGCCCGCGGGTCCGAGGATCGGGGGAACGAGCAGACCATCTTCGCCACCATCCCCGCATCGATCATCGCCGCGATGCCGATGCGCCCGTTGCCCGCGTTGTTGTTCACGAGCGTCAGGTTCTTCGGGCTGCCGGTGGCGCGGAAGCGGTCGATCAGCGCGTGGATCAGCTCGATCGGCGCACCCGATCCGCCAAAGCCGCCGATCATCACCACCGCGCCGTCGGGGATCCCCGCCACAGCCTCGGCCAATGTTGGAATCGTCTTGTCCATGATGGTCCTCCTTGCGGTGAAAGCTAGGAAGGGGGGAACTGGACCTCAATCCCTTTGTGCGTTATGCGTGTTTTGTTCGATAATCGCACGGGACGGCATGGACAAGCGCGACACGATGGGCGGCCTTGCCAAGGGGTTGAGGGTGATCGAGGCGTTCTCGGCGGACCGCCCGCGCCTGACGATCACCGAAGCCGCCGAACATGCGGGGCTGGACCGCGCGACGGCGCGCCGCTGCCTCTTGACGCTGGCCGATCTGGGCTATGCCGATTACGACGGTAAGTTCTTCACCCTGACCCCGCATGTCCTGCGTCTTGGCACCGCGTGCCTGGCCACGATGCCGCTGCCGGGCCTCGTGCAGCCCTGGCTGGACCGGTTGTCGGAGCTGACGGGCGAAAGCTCCTCCGTCGCGATCCTGGACCGGGGGGAGATCGTGTATGTCGCCCGTGCCGCGCAGCGCAAGGTGATGTCGATCGCCCTGATGCCCGGATCGCGCCTGCCGGCCTTCTGCACGTCGATGGGCCGCGTCCTTCTGGCCGCCCTGCCCGAGGCGGAGGCCGAAGCCCGCCTGCCCCCCCTGACGGCCCGCACCCCCCGCACCCTGACCGAACCGGAGGCCGTCATGGCCCGCATCGCGCAGGCCCGGGCCGAGGGTTTCGCCCTGATCGACCAGGAGGTGGAGCTAGGCCTGCGGTCGATCGCCGTGCCCCTGATGGACGCGCGGGGGCGCGTGGTGGCGGCCCTGAACCTTGGCGTGCCCGCCACGCAGGGGAAGGTGGAGGATCTGGCCCGCCGCTATCTGGACGCGATGCGCGTGGTGCAGGCCGAACTGCGCAAGGTGCTGGTTTAAAGCGCGCGCAGCCGGTTGCGATAGGCCTGGGGCGTTTCCCCGCATTGCCGCCGGAACGCGCGCGAGAAATAGGCCGGATCCTCGAACCCCAGCATCAGCCCCACCTCCCCCACCCCCGCGCGGGTATAGGCCAGAAGGCGGCGCGCTTCCTGGAACAGCTGCCGGTCGATGTATTGCGAGGCGCTGAGCCCGGTTTCCGCCCGCGCCACCCGCGACAGGTGCGTGGGCGTCATCCCAAGCGCCGCGGCGTGATCGGCCACCGTCCAGCGGTCGCGCAGATGGGCGTGCACCAGCGTGTCGAAGGCGGCCATGCGGCGGGCATAGGGATGATCGCGCGCCTCCCCCTCCAGCCGCCGGGCGACATGGACCGCCAGTTGCGTGGCCAGCGCCCGCAACTGCGCGATGCGGCCAAGGCGGCGGGCGCGATGCTCCTCGGCCAGCGCCTGGACAAGGCGGCGCAGGTCGTCGTCGGCGGGGATGGTGCCCGCCTGCACGAGGCGGTCCGACAGGGCGCTCGCCCCGAACAGGTCGGCGAATTCGGCCACCGGCAGGGTGACGACGAAGCCTTCGGTGCCTTGCGCGAACTGGAAGCTGTGGGCGACGCGGCGTGGCACGCTGACCAGCGCCGGAAGGGGCACCTCCCGCACGGCGCCGTCCACGGTCATCTGCGCCCGCCCGCCGGTCAGCAGGAAGAACTGGTGCAGGTCAGCATGCCGGTGCACCCCGATCCGCCAGCCATGCCCCGCCGCCCGGTCAAGGATGGTTTCGCAATGCAGGATGTCGGGAAAGGCCTGATGCTCTCCGTAAAGGTCAAAGGTCGGGATCGGTTCCATGTTCGATTCGTGCCAGAGTTTGGCGGCTTCGTCCATGTCCCGCCCGCGCCCGCCCTGTCATCCTCCCGCCCGAGGGATATGGGAGGACTACCATGCGGACGCAGGTCGCCATCATCGGCGGCGGGCCATCGGGCCTGCTTTTGTCGCAGCTTCTGAACCGCGCGGGCATCGCCACCGTCGTGCTGGAACGCTCCACGCGCGACCATGTCCTGTCGCGCATCCGCGCGGGGGTGCTGGAACAGGGCACGGTGCGGATGTTGCACGAAGCGGGTTGTGCCGACCGGATGATGCGCGAAGGCCATCCGCATCACGGCTGCTATCTGTCCACCGACCAGGGCCGCTTCCGCGTCGATTTCACCGAAGCCTGCGGGCAGGAGGTGATGGTCTACGGCCAGACCGAGGTGACGCATGATCTGTATGACGCGCAGGACGCCATCGGCGCCACCATCCTGCACGAGGTGTCGGACGTGGTCCTGCACGATCTGACGGGCGACCATCCGCACGTCACCTTCACCCATGGCGGTCAGGCGCAGCGGCTGGATTGCGACTGGATCGCGGGCTGCGACGGGTTCCACGGCGTCAGCCGCAAGTCCATCCCCGAACATGTCCGGCAAGAGTTCGAGCGCGTCTATCCCTTCGGCTGGCTGGGCGTCCTGTCCCGCACCAAGCCCGCGGCGGAGGAACTGATCTACGCCAACCACCCGCGCGGCTTCGCCCTCGCCTCCATGCGCAGCGAGCACCTGTCGCGCTATTACATCCAGGTCCCGCTGACCGACAAGGCAGAGGCTTGGTCCGACGAGGCCTTCTGGACGGAGATCCGCCGCCGCCTGCCCGGCGACGTGGCGGACAGCATGGAAACGGGCCCCACGATCGAAAAGTCCATCGCGCCCCTGCGCAGCTTCGTGACCGAACCGATGCGGTGGGGCCGGCTGTTCCTTGTTGGCGACGCCGCGCATATCGTGCCGCCGACGGGTGCGAAGGGCCTGAACCTCGCCGTCTCCGACGTGCATTACCTGTACGAGGCGCTGGTGGAGGCCCATCGCAGCCTGCGCGGGGTCGAAGCCTATTCCGAACGCGCGCTGAAACGCGTCTGGGGCGCGATGCGGTTCAGCTGGTGGATGACCTCCATCCTCCACCGTTTCCCCGATCAAAGCGAGTTCGACCAGAAGATCCAGGAAAACGAGCTGCACATCCTGCGCGACATGCCTTCGGCCCGCGAAACCATGGCCCGCAGCTATGTCGGCCTTCCCTTCTGAGGGGGGAAGGGTCCACGGGGCGGTTGACAAGCGACTCAACCTTAGGTAGACCTGGACTTGCACAACCATTCGTCCGGAACGGCCACCTCCCCTGCGGGAGGTGGCCGTTTCGTCCAATCTGGAAGGCCAGCCCGAGGTGCCCGCCATGCCGTCCTCCTCCCTTTCCAGCACCCTTTCCGACCCCGCGACACCGTCGAACCTCTTTATGGGTGGCGAAAGCTATGTCCTGACCTTTGCCGAGGAGTTCTCGGACACAGCGGGCCTCTACTGGCAGGGGTTCGGAAGCGGTGGCACATGGGCCACGTCCTTTTCCCCGCACCTTCAGGACAGCCGCACCATCGCGGCCAACAACGAGTTGCAATATTACGCCGACCCCGACATGACCGCCCTGCCCGCCGCCTTTACCACCGAAGGCGGCGCCACGACCCTTCGCGCAACGCCGCTGACCACGGCCCAGAAGGCGGCGGCGGGGGGCCTCGGCTACAGCTCGGGCTTGCTGAGCACGCAGATGACCTTCGGGCTGACCACGGGCTATGTGGAGATCCGGGCCGACATCCCCGACGAGCAGGGGTTGTGGAGCGCGTTCTGGTTGCTGCCCACCGACGGCGACTGGTCGGCCGAGGTGGACGTGTTCGAATTTCTGGGCCAGTCCCCCGGCACCCTGCACACGAACGTCTGGTCAAACGGCGTGTCCGACGCGCAGGCGGTGGAGGCGCCGGGCGCGGGCGACGGGTTTCACACCTACGGCCTCTTGTGGGAAGCGGACGCGCTGTCGTGGTATTACGACGGCGACGTGGTGCGGCAGCAGGCCGTGTCGCTGACCGAGGAGATGTTCCTGGTCCTGAACCTCGCCGTCGGGGGCTGGGCGGGCGATCCCGACGCCTCCACCGATTTTTCGGACGGGCTGACGGTGGATTACGTCCATGTCTATGAACGCGAAGCCAGCGCCACCCGCAACCCCGCCCTGGACCCGGACTCCACCCGGCCCGGCGACCGCATCACCGGCACGGACGCGGCCGAGGTGCTGGACGGATCCCGCTGGGGCGACGCGATCGGCGGGGGGCGCGGAAACGACACCGTGTATGGCGACAACGGCGACGACACCCTGTCGGGCGAAGGAGGGCAGGATGAACTCTTCGGCCATGCGGGTGCGGATTCGCTGTCCGGCGGGGCCGATGCCGACAAGCTGATCGGCGGGCGCGGCAGCGACACCCTGAAGGGCGGCACCGGCAACGACCATCTTTGGGGCGGCAACTACAAGGCGGACGGCGCCGCCGACGCCTTCATCTTCGTGAAAGGGGGCGGGATCGACTATGTTCACGACTTCGAACCGGGGGTCGACCGCCTTGTTCTTGCGGGGCTTGCCGCCACGGCCGAAACGGTGACCGCGGGTTTTCAGGATGAAGGCTGGGCCCTGCGCATCAACCTCGCCCCCAGTGGCGGGCTGTCCACCGACGCGATCTATCTGGTCGGGCGGACCGCGGCCGACGTGACGGCCGAGGATTTCGGTTTCCCCCTGCTGGCCTGACCACGTGACTTTGCGGCGCGCATGATCCATAGAGTTTTATTGAAACCCTGAGCGGGAGGTTCGGAATGGCGGAAACTTCAAGGCGTCGCCCCGGATCGGCGGAACTGCGCGGCGCGATCACCGGCACCGGGACCGTGTGGCTGTCGGTGCTGTTCTTCTCGCTTCTGGCGAACCTGCTGATGCTGTCGGGCCCGCTTTACATGCTTCAGGTCTATGACCGGGTCCTGCCGTCGCGCTCCGTCGCGACGCTGGTGGCGTTGTCGATCCTGCTGCTGGTGATGTTCACGGGCTTTGGCTTCATCGACCACGCGCGGGCGCGGCTGGCGGCCCGCATCGGCGCCGCGTTCCAGCAACGGCTGGAACTGCGGGTGCTGCGTGCCAGCATGGACCTGTCGCGCGTGTCCCCCAAGGATGCGCGGGCCGAGGCGGCGGCCACCGATCTGGCCAGCGTGCAGCGGTTCCTTGCCTCCCCCGTGCTGCTGGCGCTGTGCGACGTGCCATGGGTGCCCGTCTTCACCGCGCTGATCTTCGTGTTCCACCCGCTGCTGGGTTGGGTCGCGCTGGCCGGAAGCGTCACGCTGATCGTCATCACCCTGCTGAACCAGAGGCTGAGCCGCGCGCCGTCCGGCAAGGCCGGCCTGATGGGCCTGAAGGCGGACCACATGGTCCAGAACCTGCGGGCCGAGGCCGACACCATCCGCAGCCTTGGCATGCAGGGCGCCCTCTACGACCGCTGGCTGGCCCGGCGGGCCGAGGCGCAGCGCCACGGGCTCGCGGCCTCCGACGTGTCGGGCGGCTTTTCGGTGATGACGAAAACCCTGCGGCTGTTGTTGCAGTCGGTGATGCTGGGCGTGGGCGCCTGGCTTGTCATCCAGAACGAGATGGGGGCGGGCGCCATGATCGCCAGTTCCATCCTGATGGGCCGCGCGCTGGCCCCGGTGGAATCCGCCATCGGCCAGTGGGCGCTGGTCAGCCGGGCGCGCGAAGGGTGGGACCGTTTGTCCTCGCTTCTGTCGGACGTGCCGCCACCCGCAGCCCGCACCGCCCTGCCCCGCCCCGAGGCGCGGATCGACGTGAAGTCGCTGGCCCTTGTCGCGCCGGGGGACGCCACGCCCGTCCTGCGCGACGTCGCGTTCGAAGCGCGTCCGGGGCAGGCGATCGGCATCATCGGCCCCTCGGGCTCCGGCAAGACCTCGCTGGCGCGGGCGCTGACCGGCCTCTGGACCCCGGCCGCCGGAGAGGTCCGTCTGGGCGGCGCCACGCTGGACCAGTATGACCCCGACGTGCTGGGCCGCCTGATCGGCTATCTGCCGCAGCGCGTGACGCTGTTCGAAGGCACGCTGGCCGAAAACATCGCCCGGCTGACACCCAACGCCGATCCCGCGCTGGTGGTGCAGGCCGCGCAGAAGGCCGGCGCGCATGACATGATCCTGCGCCTGCCGCAGGGTTATGACACGCTGGTATCGGCGCTGGACGGCCGCCTGTCGGGCGGGCAGGTGCAGCGGATCGGGCTGGCGCGCGCGCTGTTCGGCCAGCCCGCGTTCCTGGTTCTGGACGAGCCGAACTCCAACCTCGACCTGGACGGGACCACCGCGCTGAACAGCGCGATCCGCGACGTGAAGGCCGAAGGCGGCGTCGTCTTCATCATGGCGCACCGCCCGGCCGCGATCCAGGAATGCGACATGCTGCTGGTGATGGAAAACGGCCGCCGCCGCGCCTTCGGCCCGCGCGACGCGGTGCTGCGGCAGATGGTGCAGAACCACACGCAGATCGTGCGAAAGGAAGCGAAATGATCGAAGGCACCCGCACCGCGATGGGTCTGGGCTTTGCCACCGCCGCCGTGCTGATCGGCGGCTTCGGCACCTGGGCCGTGTTCGCCCGGCTCGACGGCGCGGTCATCGCCCCCGGCTTCATCCAGGTTCAGGAAAACCGGCAGGTCGTCCAGCATCCCGATGGCGGCGTGGTGGAGGAGATCTTCGTCAAGGACGGCGATTTCGTGGACGCCGGCGCGCTTCTTCTGCGGCTGGACGAGTTCGAGATCCGCTCCGAACTCGTGATCGTGGAAGGCCAGCTGTTCGAGTTGATGGCCCGCCGTGGCCGGCTGGAAGCGGAGCGCGACGACCGCGCGGAGGTGACCTTCCCGCCCGAACTGCTGACCGAAGCCGCCACGCGAAGCGAGATCCCGCCCCTGATGACGGGGCAGGTGTCCCTGTTCGAAGCCCGCCGCGAAACGCTGAGCCAGGAGATCGGCCAGATCGGCGAACGTCAGGCGCAGGTGGTCAGCCAGGTGGAGGGGATCGACGTTCAGCTGATCGCGCTGACGACCCAGCAATCGCTGATCGCGCACGAACTGGACCTTCAGCAGCAATTGCTGGACCAAGGCCTGACACAGCTGAGCAAGGTCCTTTCCCTTCAGCGCGAACAGGCCCGCCTGGAAGGTCAGGTCGGAGAGTTGAAGGCCGAGCGCGCGCAGGCCGAAAGCCGCCGGGTGGAATACGAGCTGGAAGCGCTGCGCCTGACCAAGACGCGGCGCGAGGATGCCATCACCGAACTGCGCCAGTTCGGCTCGCAGGAACTGGAACTGGTGGAGCGGCGACGCGCGCTGGTGCAGCGGCTGTCGCGGCTGGACATCCGCGCGCCAGTCAGCGGCGTCGTGCTGGACATGGCCATCACGGCGCGGCGCGCGGTGCTGAAGCCCGCCGATCCGCTTCTTTACCTCGTGCCGCAGGACCGGCCGCTGCGGGTCGTGGCGCAGGTGGCCAATGCGGATGTGGACAACGTGCATTCGGGGCAGGACGTGCAGCTGATGTTTTCGGCCTTTCCCTCCCGCACCACGCCGCAGCTTCCCGGCCATGTCCTGACCGTATCGGCCGATGCGCTTCAGGACCAGCAAAGCGGCCAGCACTTCTACAAGGTGGAGATCGCGCCGGACTTCGATCAGGCCGGCGCGCTGGAAGACCTGCACCTTGTGCCCGGCATGCCGGTGGAAACGTTCATCCGCACGGGCGAGCGTTCCCCCTTGTCCTATCTTCTGCAACCGCTGACGGTCTACTTCTCCAAGGCGCTGCGCGAGACCTGATCGGCGGGCGGCGGGACGGCTGACCGCCGACAGATGCCGCCGATGCAGACCCGGATGCGCCACGCACCCCTGATCGGGTTCAGCGTGAAGACCAATTGATCAAAGTCGCGATCAGCGACCCCGCATCCTGAACCCGCCAGCGCCCCGGCCCGCCGCCGTGCCCATCACCGCCCCCGTCCATTCGGTTGCGTCAGGCCCCTGCGTCCGTTATCCCAATGATCACAAAAAAGGGAGGGGAAGCGGATGAGCCAACAATCCAAGCCACCGGGGGAGGCCGAACCGAGGTGGAGCCTGGTCGGCCCCGGTCTTGTCGTCGCGGCCACGGGGGTCGGCGCGGCGGACCTGATCGCCACGACCGTCGCGGGCAGCAAATACGGCTATGCCCTGCTGTGGGCCGTCATCGCGGGCTGCATCATGAAGATCATCCTGGTCGAAGGGGCCGGTCGCTACAGCCTGTCGACCGGCCGCACCATCTTCGAGGGGTGGAGCAGCCTTGGCCGCTGGACGCACTGGTATTTCGGCCCCTACATCGTGATCTGGGGCTTCGTCTATGGCGCCGCCGCGATGGCGGGCACGGGCCTTGCGCTTTATTCGCTGTTCCCGTTCCTCGGCGTGCCCGTCTGGGGCATCCTGTCCGGCCTGATCGGCCTCGTCCTGGTGTGGAGCGGACGGTACGACCTGTTCGAAAAGGCGCTGACGGCCCTTGTGGTCCTGATGTTCATCACCGTCATCATCGCCGCCGCCTTCACCGTCCCCAATCTCGCCCAGATCGCGGCCGGCCTTGTGCCGCACATTCCCGAAGGCGCCCTCATCAACGTCCTCAGCGTGGCGGGCGGCGTGGGCGGCACGATCACGCTGGCGGCCTATGGCTACTGGCTGCGCGAAAAGGGCTGGGACACGCCCCGCTTCATGCGCGTGATGCGGCTGGACAACAGCATCGGCTACATCGTGACCGGCATCTTCGTGATCGCCACCCTGATCGTCGGGGCGGAACTGTTGTATTCTGCGGGCATCGCCATCGGATCGGGCGACAAGGGCATGGTCGATCTGGCCACCGTCCTTGGCGAACGCTACGGCGTGTGGATGAGCAAGCTGTTCCTTCTGGGCTTCTGGGCCGCGTCCATGAGCTCTCTCATCGGGGTGTGGAACGGGGTCAGCCTGATGTTCGCCGACTTTTCGGGCGGCATCCTGAAGCGTGCGCCGAACGATCCCGACCGGCTGGCCGGCGGCCGCTTCTACAAGGCCTATGTCTGCTGGCTGACCTTCCCGCCGATGATCATGCTGTTCCTTGGGCAGCCGGTCTATCTCATCCTCGCCTACGGGGTGCTGGGGGCGTTCTTCATGCCCTTCATGTCGGTGACGCTGATCTGGATCCTGAACACCGACCGCGTGCCCCGCGAATGGCGCAACGGCATGTTCGCGAACATCATGATGGTTCTGTGCACGCTGGCCTTCGCGGCGCTGGCGCTGGACCAGCTGCGCGGCATCGTGATGAAATGAACGAAGGCCGTCCCGCACGCGGGGGACGGCATCAAAGGTTTTGACGGGGCCCCGTCGGCTGCTACGCTCCCACCCACAGGATCACGCAGGGGGCCAGAATGACACTCGAACGTTTTTCCCATGTCTTCGCCATCGGGGCGCTGATGGCGGCACCGGCCGCGGCGCAGCAATCGGCATTCTTTTCCGACATGGACCGCATCCACCCGGTCTGGGCGCAAAACGGCATGGTTTCGGCCCAGGAACGTCAAGCGGCCGAGATCGGTCGCGACATCCTGGCCCAGGGCGGCAACGCGGTCGATGCGGGCGTCGCGGTGGCCTTCGCCCTGGCGGTGACGCTGCCGCGCGCGGGCAACATCGGCGGCGGCGGCTTCATGCTGGTGCATGACGCCGAAACGGGCGAAACCAAGGCCATCGACTACCGCGAAATGGCCCCGTCCGGCGCCTCCCGCGACATGTTCCTGAACGCGGCGGGGGAGGCCGACAGCGCCAGGTCGCTGCGCAGCGGCGCGGCCTCGGGCGTGCCCGGAACGGTGGCGGGCCTGCACATGGCGCTGGACACCTATGGCACGATGGAATGGGCCGACGTCATCGCCCCCGCCATCCGGCTGGCCAAGGAGGGCATCCCCGTCACCCCCGAACTCGCCGACAGTCTCGAGGCCTCGCGCGAGGAGCTGATGACCTATCCCGCCAGCGCCGCGATCTTCTTCAAGCCGGACGGCGCGGGCTGGCGGCCGGGGGAACGGCTGGTGCAGGCCGATCTGGCGCAAACGCTGAAAACCGTGGCCGAACAGGGGCCGGACGGCTTCTACAAGGGCCCCGTCGCGGACAACATCGCCAAGGCGATCCAGGCGGCGGGCGGCCCCATGACGGCCGAGGATCTGGCCGCCTACAAGCCCGTCCTGCGCGACCCGGTGCGCGGCACCTATCGCGGCTATGACATCGTGTCGATGCCGCCCCCCTCCTCGGGCGGGGTGCACCTGATCCAGATCCTGAACACGCTGGAGGGATATCCCATCGGCGCGCTTGGCCAGAACAGCGCCCAGACCATCCACCTGATGGCCGAGGCGATGAAGCTCGCCTATGCCGACCGTTCCGAATATCTGGGCGATCCCGATTTCGTGGACGTGCCGGTGGAGGCGCTGACCTCCAAGGACTATGCCGCCGCCCTGCGCGGCAAGATCAGCGCGGATTTCGCCACGCCCTCGGTCCAGATCAGGCCGGGCGACCTCGCCCCCTACGAATCCGACCAGACCACGCATTTTTCCGTCGTGGACAAGGAGGGCAACGCGGTCACCAACACCTACACGCTCAACCTCGATTACGGGTCGGGGCTGGTGGCCGCGGGCACGGGCGTCCTGATGAACAACGAGATGGACGACTTTTCCGCCAAGCCCGGCGTGCCCAACGCCTTCGGGCTTGTGGGCGGCGAGGCGAACGCGGTCGCGGCGGGCAAGCGGCCCCTGTCGTCCATGACGCCGACGCTGGTGCTGAAGGACGGCAAGGTCTGGCTCGCGACCGGATCGCCCGGCGGCGCGCGCATCATCACCACCACGTTGCAGGTCATCATGAACATGATCGACCACAACATGAACGTGGCCGAAGCCTCCACCGCGCCGCGCGTCCATCACCAATGGCTCCCGGACGAGCTGCGGGTGGAGGAAGGCCTCAGCCTCGACACCCTGCGGCTGCTGGAGGCGAAGGGGCACAGCGTCGTGGAAAAGCCGGTGATGGGATCGACGCAGTCGATCCAGCGGGATCCGGCCAGCGGCGCGCTTCTGGGCGCCTCCGATCCGCGGCGGCCGGACGCGGCCACCGTAGGGTTCTGAAAGTCACGCCACCAGCACGGCCCGAAAATCGTTGACATTGGTCAGCGTCGGGCCGGTGCGAACCAGATCGTCCAGCGCCGCGAACAGCGGGTAGCTGTCATGCCGCCGCAACGCCGCCGCCGGATCCAGACCGGCGGCCGCCGCGCGGGCCAGCGTGTCGGGGGCCACCAGGGCACCCGCCGCATCCTCCGTCCCGTCGATGCCATCGGTGTCGCCCGCCAGCGCGTGGATGCCCGCCGCGCCGTCCAGCGCCAAGGTCAGCGCCAGCGCGAATTCGGTGTTCCGCCCGCCCATGCCGGGCGTGTCCGTCCGCAGCGTCACCGTCGTTTCACCCCCCGACAGAAGCACGACGGGGGCGGGGCGCGGCAGGCCGTGGGTCCGGCAGCTTTGCGCCATTCCGGCCATGATGCGGCCCAGCTCGCGCGCCTCCCCCTCCAGCGCGTCGCCAAGGATCAGGGGGTGGACGCCGGCCCGTTCCGCCACCTCGGCGGCGGCGCGCAGGGCCATCATCGGTGTCGCGATCAGGCGGTAGTCGAAGGCGAAGCTGGACGGCGTCGGCGGCGGGGCCACCAGGACGCGGCGCGCGGCCTCGGGCAGGCCAGCGCCCAGATCGCGCACGATGGACGACAGATCCGCATCCCCCGTCAGATCCGGCACGGTGGGACCCGAGGCGATGGTCCCCGGATCATCCCCCGGCACGTCGGAAATGGCCAGCGTCACCACCCGCGCCGGCGCCGCCGCCAGCGCCAGCTTGCCGCCCTTCACCGCCGACAACCGCCGCCGCACCTGGTTCATCACCGAAATCGGCGCGCCTGAAGTCAGAAGCAACCGGTTCACCGCGATCTTGTCGGCCAAGGTCACCCCGTCGACCGGCCGCGCCATCAGCGCCGACCCCCCGCCCGAGATCAGGGCCAGCACCAGATCGTCCGGCCCCAGCCCCCGCACGGCGGCCAAGATGCGGTCCGCCGCACGTTCGCCCTGTGCGTCGGGCACGGGATGCGCGGCCTCCATCACCGCGATGCGGGTTGTGGGCACCGCGTGGCCGTATCGGGTCACGACCACGCCCGACAGGTCGACCCCGGGCCAGGCCACTTCCACCGCCCGTGCCATCGCCGCGGCGGCTTTGCCCGCCCCAACCACGATCACGCGGCCCTTGGGCGGTTCCGGCAGGTGCCGCGCCAGAACCTGCGCGGGATCGGCGCTGCCGATGGCCGCCCGGAACATCTCGTGCAGCAGCGATCGGGCTTGTGATCCTTCCATGACATCCCCCGTGATCCGGTGCGCCATCTTCCGGCCTGCGGGGGCGGGGTCAAGCCGTCGCGGAACGGCGATCTTCCGCAACCCGTTGGCGGGTGGGGGAACATCCGGCCGGACAGGGGTGTTTCCCTTGGGCATAAACGGAAGGCCCTACCCATGAAACTCCTCACGCTTCTTCTTTGCGCGGCACCGGCGCTGGCACCCCTGACCGCCCATGCGCAGTATCTGTCGGCCCCCAGCGGGGTGGAACGCCAGCAGGAAGACAGCGCCGCCGTCACCCATGGCCACGACCCCAAGACCGACAAGCAACACCGGGAAGAGGCCGAGCGTGAGACCGGCCCGCTGAAGCCCACCCTCCACCAGCCCGACGCACAGGAGCGGGGGGAGAACACGGATCCCGAACATGACGGACATCCCGGCCAGACGCAGGGACGGGAATAAGCGGCACGGCCCCCACACTGTCTTGCCAATGTCATGTTGCGGCCCTTTGATGGGGGCAAAGACAAGGGGTGGTCCATGGCGAAGCGCACGGTGAAAGACAAGGGTCCGGACATGGAGGCGCTGCGCCGCCACATCCGCCTGAAGGGGGCCGACTACCTGACCGACCCCAACGTCACCTCGGTCGGGATCGGGCGCAAGAACGGCACCGGCCCGATCTGCCTGCAGTTCACCGTCCGCCGCAAAGGCGAATCCGCGATCGAGACGCTGGGCACCGCCCGCATCCCCGAGGCGGTGGAGGTGGACGGCGTCCGCTTTCCCACCGACGTGGTGCAGCGCGACTACGAACCGTCCTACGAGATCGTGGAGCCGGGGCAGCTGGACGACCGCCGCCTGCGCGTGGACCCGATCCGCCCCGGCATCAGCGTGTCGCATGTGGCGGGCACGGCGGGAACGCTGGGCCTGATCGTGCGCGACCGCGCGACGGGCGCGCCCTGCATCCTGTCGAACTGGCACGTCCTGCACGGGGCGGGCGGCGCGATCGGCGACCGCATCGTCCAGCCCGGCCCCTATGACGACAACGAGGTGTCGAAGAACGGCACCGGCACCCTGCTGCGCAGCCATCTGGGCGCGGCGGGCGACGGTGCGCTGGCACGGATCGCGGGGCGCGGGCACGACCCTTCCGTTCTGGGCCTCGACGTGATCCCGCGCCGCATGGCCCGCGTGGATCTGGACGACCGCGTGGTCAAATCCGGCCGCACCACCGGCATCACCCATGGCATCGTGCGCCGCGTCGACGTGATGGTGAAGCTGGATTACGGCCTGCTGAACGGCCCGCAGGCCATCGGCGGGTTCGAGATCGGGGCCGACCCCGACCGCCCCGCCCCCGAAGGGGAGCTGAGCATGGGCGGCGATTCCGGCGCCGCCTGGCTGATCGCGGACGGGGACGCGGCCACCGACATCTTCGCCGGCCTTCACTTCGCCGGAGAGGCGGACGGCGCCGAGGATGAACACGCGCTGGCCTGCTATCCCGCCTCGCTGCAAAAGAAGCTGGACTTCGTGCTGGACGTGCCCGCGGCGCAGACCGAAGGCATGGACACCGCCGTGCCCCGCACCGGATACGACCCGGACTTCCTTGGCCTGACCATTCCCGAACCGGGCCTGTCCACCGCCCTGAAACGCGACGCGGTAAACTTCGAAAAGAACCAGACCATCCCCTATACCCATTTCAGCCTCTGCCTGTCGGCGTCGCGGCGGATGGCGCGCTATGTCGCGTGGAACATCGACGGGGCGCGGATCGTGAAGCTGCCCCGCACGGGCTTCGCGCTTGATCCCCGCATCGACGAGGCGCATCAATGGGGGAACGAGCTTTATTCGGGCAACAACCTTGATCGCGGCCACATCGCCCGCCGCGCCGACCTGTGCTGGGGGGAGGTGGAGGAAGCCCGTCAAGCCAACCGCGACTCCTTCTTCTACACCAACATCGCGCCGCAGCATCAGGGGTTCAACCAGTCCTCCCGCTCCGGCCTGTGGGGGGAGCTGGAGGATCATGTCTTCGAAGGCGCCGAGGTGGCCGACCTGCGCCTGTCTGTGCAGGGCGGCCCGATCTTTGCCGAGGACGACATCACCTATCGCGACGCCCGCATTCCCCACGCCTTCTGGAAGCTGATCGCCTGGCGGGGGGAGGATGACGAACCGCGCCTCGCCGCCTTCATCCTGACGCAGGCCGACCTTCTGAACGACCTGGAGGCGCTGAGCTTCGAGCCGTTCCGCCTGTACCAGGTCGGTCTGGACGAATTGGCGGAACGCACCGGGCTTGATTTCAAGGGCTTCCCGGACGCGGACCTTCTGGAGCATCCCGAGCGCGCAGGCCGCCCCTCGGCCGCCGAGGCGCTGGCGACGCCCCATGGCCAAGTGCTGGAAATCCGCCGGGCGGAGGATCTGCTGATCTGAGGGCCTAGCCCAGCCAGTCCAGATAGGCCTGCGTGCCACCGTTGCGCATCGCGTCCATCACGCGGTCCGGGTCGATCCTCGCGGCGGGGCCCGGATCGCGCAGCACCGCGACCAGCGTGTCACGCACCAGTTCCGCCTGCCCCGGCGTCAGGTTGCAGGGGTCCAGCTGGAAATAGCGCTTCTCCACCTCGTGCCCGCGCACGATCAGGGGCGGGTCCTGTTGGCCCAGCACCTCGGCAAACTGCGCCGCGTTGGCGCCCGCCTGCGACGGGTCGATCCAGACCTGCAACCGTTCCAGCGGGTTGCGGGTCGGGTCGGGGATGCGGACGGCGGTGACGCCGGGCAGGCCTTGCAGGGCCGTCCGCCACATTTCCAGCGCGCGCGTCTCCTCGGCGCGGATGCCGGCGTGGTCGCGCTCCATCCACTGCTCCATCGCGGCAATGGCCCCGGCCAGGCTTTCCTTGCCGATCTTCATCCCCCGCCCGATGCCGATGTTCTGCAGATACCCCGCCCGCACAAGATCCTTCGACCCCGCCACGATGCCCGAGGTGGGGCCCCCCAGGAACTTGTGCCCCGAATAGATCACCACATCCGCGCCCTGTTCCAGAAACCCCCGCAGATCGTATTCGGAGGCCGCGTCCACGATCACCGGAACGCCCTTGGCATGCGCGATGCGGGCGAAGGTCTTCAGCGGGATCATCCCGTAATCCACCACGTGGTGCGACACGACATACAGGGCGGCGGCGCAGGTGTCGTCCAGCGCGGCCTCCAGCTGGTAATCCTTGGCCAGCGTGGATTGCCCCACGATCCGCGTGCGCCCACCGGCCAGCGCGATCGCCTGCGACACGGGCGCGCCGTATTCGCACAGGTGGCCCATCTGCACGGCGACGCCGTTCTTGGGACCGGGCGTGTCCGGCAGCGCCTCGGCCCGCGCGGGGTCCAGACCCGTGATGCAGCCCGCCACCGCCAGCGTGATCCCCGCGCTGGCCGAGGCCGTCAGGAACCCCGCCTCCGCCCCTGTCAGCCGGGCGATCACCTCCGACGCGCGGGTCTGCAATTCGTGGATGCGGACAAAGCGCGTCATCACGTCGGCCGTGGCCTGCGCCACCCGCGGCGTTGCGATGGACCCACCCAGCGAGGTCATCGTTCCCGACACGTTGATCATGCGGCCATACCCTTGGGCGTCGTGCCACGACCAGTCGATCGGGTGCTGGGAGTTCGTCAGCATGCTGCGGCTGTCCCGGCTTGCGGGGTTTTCCATAATTGCGTATCCTTTGCCAAACAATGGAAGTTCTGATGCCCGACGACACCGCCGAAGACAGCCCGCGCCGCAGCCGCACCAGCGGCATCGACCGGACGCTCCAGATCCTCGACATCCTGACCGAACGGCATCAGCCCATGACGGCCTATGATCTGGCGCGGGCGACGGGGGCCCCGCCCTCCACCGTCTACAAGCTGCTGGACGAGCTGATCGAGCGGAACATGCTGTCGCGCAGCGCCGACGGCCGCGCCTGGCTGGGGCCGCGCCTGATGCGCTACGGCCTTGCCTACCGTGCAAGGATGAGCGCGTTCAACGAGGCCGAACGGGCCATGTTCTCGCTGAACGAGCGGGTGAGGGAGATGGTGCAGATCTGCGTGCGCGACGAAGGCATGATGCAGGTGGTGGCCATGGCCGAAGGGTCGGGCACGTTCCGCGTCACCTCGGATGTGGGGACGCGGGTGCCGCTGAACTGGACGGCGTCGGGGCGGCTCTTGATCGGCCACCTGCCGGATGCCGCGCGCGTCGCGATCTTCCGCGACTGCGCCCGCCCGTCGAACACCGGGCTGGCCGACACCGACCCCGAAAAGCTGGCCGAGGTGTCGCGCCGCGACTTCCTCGACGGCCTGTCCGTGCAGATCGACACGTCCGAGGATCAGGTCGCCTGCATCGCCGCCCCCGTGCGCGGGCAGGACGGCGCGTGCGAACTGACGCTGTCCGTCGTGATGCCCAAGCACCGCGTGGACGCCAAGTTCGACACGGTCGCGCAAGAGGTGCGGGACGCCGCGCGGTCTGTGGAACGGGCGCTTGGCGTGCATCAGCGCTGATCCGCCGCTTCGAAGATCGCCTCGATCTCCACCGTGATCTGGTTGGGCAGGGAGCCGACGCCGAAGGCGGACCGGGCGTGGATGCCGCTTTCGCCAAAGATCCGCGCCAGCAGGTCCGACGCGCCATCCACCACGAAGGGATGGCGTTCGAAATCGGGATCGGCGTTGACCATGCCCAGCAGCTTCACCACGCCCCCCACCCGGTCCAGCGACCCGAAACAGTCGCGCAGCGCCGTGAGGATGTTGATCGCCACCAGTTCGGCGTGGTCGCGCGCTTCCTCGGCGGTGACGTCGCGGCCGACCTTGCCGCGCATCAGGGTTCCGTCCGCCCGGACCGGCCCCTGCCCCGAGACATAGATCATGCCGCCCGACCGGCGCACGTTGCGGAACGATCCGATGGGGCTGGGCGCGCTGGTCGGCAGGGCGATGCCCAGCCCGGCCAGCCGCGTTTCAGGCGTGTTGGGAAGCATGAAGATCCTCGGTTCGTTTGCAGTAGCTTTGATGGTCGGGCCCCACCTTGTGCGCGGCAGGCACACCGTCCGCGCAAAGCGGCAGGGCATGTTCGCAGCGCGTGCGGAACACGCAGCCCGAAGGCGGCGCCAGCGGGCTGGGAATGTCGCCCCGTAGCGGCGTGCGGTGGCGGGCCGCCCGCGGATCGGGCACCGGGATGGCCGAGTTCAGCGCCCGGGTGTAGGGATGGGCCGACCCGCGATGGATGGCATCGGCGGGCCCGATCTCCATCAGGCGGCCCAGATACAGGACGGCCACCTGATCGCAAAGGTAGTTCACCACCGACAGGTCATGCGCGATGAACAGCATCGTCAGGTTGCGTTTGGCCCGCAGGTCCAGCAGCAGGTTCAGCACCTGCGCCTGGATGGACACGTCCAGCGCCGACACGCTTTCATCGGCCACGATGAAGTCCGGCTCCAGCGCCAGGGCGCGGGCGATGCCGATCCGCTGGCGCTGCCCGCCCGAAAAGGCGTGGGGATAGCGGTTCATGTGATCCGCGCTCAGCCCCACCTCCTCCAGCAGGGCGGCGACGCGGTCGCGGCGTTCGGCGCGCGTCCCGATGCCATAGGCGCGCAGCCCTTCGGCGATCAGCTCCCCCACCTTCAGCCGCGGGTTCAAGGATGACATGGGGTCCTGGAAGATGATCTGCATCCGCCGGCGCATGTCGCGCATCTGGCCGGCGGGCAGCGTCGTGATGTCGGTCCCGTCGAAGCGGATCTGCCCGCCGCTGGGTTCGATCAGGCGCAGAAGGGTGCGGCCCAGCGTGGTCTTGCCGGACCCGCTTTCCCCCACAAGCCCGGTGATCGACCCGCGGGGGATGTCGAAGCTGACATCCTCCACCGCGTGGACGGTGCCGCCGGCGGTGTGGAAGCGTTTCGTCAGGTTGCGGATTTCCAGAAGCGGCTGGGTCATGCGGCCCCCGGCATGTCGAAGATGCAGGCCGACAGGTGGCCCCGTGCCTTTTCGTCCAGCGCGACCGGGCCGCGGCAGGCGGACTGCGCGTGGCGGCAGCGGGGCGCAAAGGCGCAGCCCGGCGGCAGCGCCAGAAGCGAGGGGACGGAGCCGGGGATCGGCACCAGTCGTTCCCCCCGCCCCAACCCTTCGCGCGGGATGGAGGCGAGGAGGCCCTGCGTGTAGGGATGGCGCGTGTCGTCGAACAGGGCGTGCACCCCCGCCTGTTCCACCACCGCGCCCGCATACATCACCGCCACGTCGTCGGCCATTTCCGCGACCACGCCCATGTCATGGGTGATGAACAGGATCGACATGCCCAGATCCTTCTGCAACCGACGCATCAGGTCCAGGATCTGGGCCTGGATCGTCACGTCCAAGGCGGTGGTCGGTTCGTCCGCGATCAGCAGCGCCGGGTTGCAGATCAGCCCCATCGCGATCATCACGCGCTGGCGCATCCCACCCGACAGCTCGTGCGGATAGGTGTCGATGCGGCGGGCGGCGCCGGGGATCTCCACCAGCTCCAGCATCTCCAGCACGCGCTGGCGGCGGGCGGCGGCGGACATCGGCTCGTGCAGCAGAAGCATCTCGCCGATCTGGTCGCCGATGGTGAACAGCGGGTTCAGCGACGACATTGGTTCCTGAAAGATCATGGAGATGCCCGGCCCCCGCAGCTTGCGAAAGCCCGCCGCGTCCAGCGTGGACAGGTCCGTCACGCGGCCATCGCGGCCCCGGAAGGCCAGCCGCCCCGCCAGCACCCGCCCCGAGGGCGGCAGCAGCCCCATCAGCGCCAGCGAGGTCACGGACTTGCCCGATCCGCTTTCCCCCACCAGCGCCAGCGTGCGCCCGCGGCCAAGGGTGAAGCTGACATCGCGCAGCGCGACCACGCCCATGCCCCCGCGCCCGAACCCGACGCGCAGCCCTTCGACGGACAGGATGGTGTCTTCCGGCAGGGTCATCGCGACCTCCCTTATTGTCCCGGCGGCAGGCGGCGCGCGGCGGGTTGCGCGTCGTCGCCCAGCACGGTCAGGCGCGGTTCGAACATGCGGTCCAGCATCAGGTGGTTGTTCTGGCTGTCCATCACGTCGATCTGCGCCTCCTCCAGATCGAAGACGGTGAAATCGGCCCGCGTGCCGGGGGTCAGCCCATCGGCGCCTGAAAGACCCAAAACCGACCGCGGCGCGTTCGTCGTCGCCTGGATGCAGTCGGCGAACGGCAGGCCCACGGCCAGCAGCTTCGCCACCGTGGTCGCCAGATCGTAGACCGGCTTTTCCATCGAATGCTGGTGCAGGTCGGTGGAGATGGAGAAGGGCCGCAGCCCGTCCGCGATCGATTCCCGCGCCGTTTTGAAGTTGAAGGACGCGCCGCCATGCCCGATGTCCATCAGCACGCCCCGTTCGGCCAGTTCCTTGGCCTGCCGGAACAGCGCCTGCGTGTCCCGGATGGACCCGGCGGGCTTGCCGTTGAAGCAGTGGGTGACGATGTCGCCGGGGGTCAGGATGTCGAACACCTCGTCGATCAAGGGCGGCGGTTCGCCCACGTGGACCATCAGCGGCAGGCCCGTCATCTCGGCCACGCGCTTGGCGATCTTGGCGGGCGTGATGCCCCAGCTGCCCACGATCACGCCCGAGGCGCGGACCTTGATCCCGCAGATCACGTCGCGGTTCGCCTCGATCACCGCCAGCGTCCGGTCGATGTCGATGGACCGCCAGTCGATCAGTTCGGGCACGCGGTTGCAGGCCACCAGCCCGATGGACCCGATGTTGAGGAAGGCCTTGATCGTCTCGCTCGCCGGTTCGATGATGTATTCGCGCAACCCGTGAAAGCTCGCCTCGCCGGCGGATCCGGCGTCGGCGATGGCGGTGACGCCGGTGGGGCGGCCGGCTTCGGCCGCGCGCACGGAAATGTCGGTGCCCCCGTACCAGACATGCACGTGCAGGTCGCACCAGCCGGGCGACAGCCATGCGCCCTTCAGGTCCAGAACCCGCGCGCCGTCCGCCGCCGTGGCCGCCACAAGGCCATCGGCGCCCACATGGATCACGTCGGGGGCGGTGTCAAAGCCGGTGGGCTTGAAGTTCGTCAGCGTCAGGGGCATGTCACGTTTCCTTGGCAAGTTTCGGGTCCAGCGCGTCGCGCAGCCCGTCGCCCACGATCTGGAGCGACAGCACCGACAGCGCGATCGCAAGGCCGGGGAAGAGGATCAGGAAAAAGGCGTTGTCGATGTATTGGCGGCCTTCGTTCACCATGATGCCCCAGCTGGGCGTGCGGGGATCGACGCCCACGCCAAGGAAGGACAGCCCCGCCTCGGCCAGCATGGCATAGGCGAAGATGAACGTGGCCTGCACCAGGATGGGCGACAGGATGTTGCGCAGCACATGCGTCACCATGATCGTGGGGGTGCGGGTGCCAAGGGCGCGCGCGGCCTCCACATAGGGCAGTTCCCGGATCACAAGGGTGGAGGCGCGCACGATCCGCGCGATGCGGGGCGCATAGACCACCGACAACGCCAAGATCACGTTCAGCATCGTGCCCCCGAAGATCGCGACCAGCGACAGCGCCAGAAGGATGTCGGGGAACGCCATCATCGCGTCGATCACCCGCGACAGCACCGCGTCCAGCCGCCGGAAGAAGCCCGCCGCCAGCCCGATCGCGATGCCCACGATCGACGACAGCACCGCCACCCCCAGCCCGATGCCCAGAGAGGTGCGCCCCGCCGCCACCAGCCGCCCCAGCACGTCACGGCCGAACGCGTCGGCCCCCAGAAGGTAATCCGCGTTCGGCGGGGTCAGGCGGTTGCGCACCGACATGCCGCCGACCTGCGTCAGGCCAAACGCGGGGGCCAGGAAGCAGATGGCGACGATGGCCACGAAGACCAGCAGCGCCACCATCGCCGACGGGCGCTGCATCAGCAGGCGGCGAAAGCCGGGCGTCGGTTGGGAAAGGGAGGATCCGGCCATCAGTATTTCACCCTCTTGTCGACGACGAGGTAGAGGAGGTCGGTCGCGAGGTTCACCAGCACGTAAAGGCTCGCCACCACGATCAGGGTGCCCTGGATCACCGGATAGTCGCGCCGCAGCACCGCGTTCACGACAAGGTTGCCCATCCCCGGCAGGTTGAACACGCGTTCCGTCACCACGGCCCCCGACACCAGCAGCGCGAAGGTCAGCCCCACCACGGTGATGATCGGGATGCCCGCGTTCTTCAGCGCGTGGCGCAGCACGACGCGGCGTTCGGTCATGCCCTTGGCGCGGGCGGTGCGGACGTAATCCTCCCCCAGGATGTCCAGCATGGAGGCGCGGGTGAAGCGCAGGATCAGCGCGGAATTCGTGATCCCCAGCGTGATCGAGGGCAGCACCAGATGCCACGCGCGTTCGGCAAACCCCGCCCCCGCCGCGCCATAGCCCGACACCGGAAACCAGCCCAGATCGGTGGCCAGATAGCGCTGGAAGATCAGCCCCGTCAGAAAGGACGGGACCGAGGCCGCCAGCATCGCCGTCGTGACCGAGGTCTGATCCAGCACCGACCCGCGCCGATAGGCCGCCCAGATCCCCACCGGCGCCGCGATGACCAGCGCCACGATCAGGGAAAAGAGCGCGAGGAGCACCGTGGGCTCCGCCCGGCTGGCCAGCACCTGCGTGACCGGCTGGTCGAAGAACAGCGACCGGCCCAGATCGCCCTGCAGCGCGTTCATCACGAAGGTCAGGTACTGGACCAGGATCGGCCGGTCCAGCCCAAGGCGCACGCGCAGGGCGTCCACCTCGGACGGGGTGGCGTCGGGGCCCAGAAGCAGGGCCGCCGGATCGCCGGGGGCCAGCCGCACCAGAACGAAGGCGATGGTCAGCACCAGAAAGACGACGACGATCATGCCCAGCAGGCGGCGCAGAAGATAGCTGCGCATGGAGGAACCTCATGCGTTGCGACAGGGGACGGCTTGGGGTGGCTTATTGCGGCTTCGAGGCGTTCCAGAAGGCGGGCCAGGGTGAAGGTGCGACCCCTTCCAGACCCTTGGCCTGCCCGTTCAGCGCGTTGAAATTGCCGATCTTGATCATGCCCACGTCTTCATAGGTGACCTTCTGCAACTCGGCGAAGACCGCCTTGCGCGCCTCGGGGTCGGTTTCGGCGATGAAGCGGTCCAGGATCGCGTTCTTTTCCGGATTGTCCCACCCTTCGCGCGACGAGGCGAAGAAGCCCGAGGTCAGCGCCGGTTCCGGCAGGAAGGGCGAATGGGTGATGTAGATGTCCCACAGGTCCGGGTTGTCGCGGTTCTGCGCCAGCGTCGCCCAGTCCACCACGTCCATCTGCACGGTGAAGCCCGCCATCTCCAGCGCCATGCTGGCAACCTCGGCCATCTTGTAGTGGAACTCGTACTGGCGCGAGGTCAGGATGCGCAGCGGCTCCCCGTCGTAGCCCGCGGCCTTCAGATGCTCGGCGGCCTTTTCGGGATCGTTGACGTTGTAAAGGTCGGTCCCTTCCTCGGTGTGCCAGGCCCAGCCTTCGGGATAAAGCGCGCCGTCCGTTTGGAAGAACTTCTCGTCCCCGAAGGCCGCGAACAGCATGTCGTCCACCGGAAGGGCGGCCTGCACCGCGCGGCGGATTTCCAGGTTGGTCATCAGCCCCTTCTTGTGGTTGACCCCGAAGATCGGCCAGCCGAAGGGTTCCAGCAGCACCGTTTCCGCCGTGCCCGAGGCTTCGATGCGGTCGAACGCCTCGCTCGACAGGCTGTCGGCGTAATCGAACTGGCCCGACAGCAGGCCTTCGGCGCGGGTGTTGGGGTCGGGCACGGGGATGAACCGGATCTCGTCCGGGATCTGCTTGCGCTCGCCCGCCGCCGCGCCGGGCTGGGTGTAGCCGTCGAACCGCACCAGTTGCGTGTACTGGTCGGGCACGCGTTCCTGCATCTTGTAGGGGCCGGTGCCCACGGGTTCGGTGATCTGGTCGGCCAAGATCTCCTCCGGATAGATCGCGGCGGCGGAGTTGGAAAAGGCCAGAAGCGACATCAGCGGCGCGTAGGGTTCGTTCAGGGTGATGATCACCTTGTCGGGCCCGTCCGCCGTGATGCTGTCGATCCGGCCGGCCACCGCCATGCCGCGGCTGGCCTTCTGCGTCCAGCGTTCCAGCGACGCCGCCACATCCGCGCTGTCCATGGAGGAGCCGTCATGGAACGTCACCCCCTGCCGCAGCGGGATGGTATATGATTTCCCGTCGGCGGCGATCACGGGCATGTCGGCCGCCAGAAGCGGCACCACCGCCCATTCCTTGTCAAAGGTGTAAAGCGTTTCCACCATGTGCTGCGTGACGACGCTGACGACGTCCTTGGTGGACACCATCGGATCGAAGGTGTCGGGGTCGCCGATGATGGCGACGTTCACGACCCCTTGGGCAGCAACGGGTAGGGCGGCGGCCAGGCTCAGCACGGCCGAGGCGGCAAGACACACGCGGATCATCAGAAAAACCCCCTGCATTCTTTTATAATGGATTATAGTCCGCAAGAGTGAGTAGAGAATCATATGACCACAGGTGTCAACAGAGGTTCATAATTGTGGATGTCGGCGCCGACATCGCTCTGCCGCTCTGGAACAGACCGATCGGTGTCCGGTTATGGCTTCCACCCATGACATTACGTGCTTCCCGCTTCCGACCCACCCCTTTCATTCCTTCTTGAAGTGGACACATCATGCGCCTGCTGCTCAACGCTCTGGCCGGGCTGACCTTGTCGGCCGCCTCTCTCGCGTCCGCCCAGGAACCGGCGCTGCCCCACTGGGATTACACCGGCCCAGCGGATGCCGAACACTGGGGCACGCTGGACCCTTCCTATCACGCCTGCCTTCATGGCAGCGTCCAGTCCCCCATCGACATCCGCCTGGCCGAGGTGGTGGAGGGCGACCTTCCTCCGCTTGAAACGACCTACCAACCCGCCGTGTCGAAGATCGTGAACAACGGCCACACCGTTCAGGTCGCGGTGCCGCCCGGCAGCGGCTTCGACGTGGAGAACCACCATTTCGAGATGCTGCAGTTCCACTTCCACGCCCCCAGCGAATTCCGCATCGAGGGTCGCGTCTTCCCCATGGAGATGCACTTCGTCCATCAACGCGAGGATGCGGCCCTTGGGGTGATCGGCGTGCTGGTGGAGGAAGGGCCGGAAAACCCCGAACTGCAAAAGGTGCTGGATCACATGCCCCGAACGATCGGCGAAGTGGTCGATCTGGCCAACGTGCAGATCGACATAACGAAGCTGCTGCCGCAGGATCAGCGATATTTCCGGCTGATGGGATCGCTGACCACGCCGCCCTGCAGCGAGGGCGTCCACTGGTTCGTGATGGAGCAGCCGATGACCGCCTCCAAGGCGCAGATCGACGCCTTTGCCGCCCTGTTCCCCGCGGGCGACGCGCGCCCCTTGCAGAAGGCCAACTACCGTCTGGTGGTGCGCGACAAGAAGTGATGCCCGAACGGGGGCGGGGCACCGCCCCTCTTGACGCCGGAGGGGAAGATATTAGTTAGGCCGCTAACTATCAGGTGGCTCATGGCATCGACCCCTTCGGAATTCGTGGAACGTCTCGTCGCGGCGGCGCGTCTCATGAGTATGCGCTTTGACACGCATGCGCAGGACATGGGCCTGACCCTGTCGCGCGCCCGTCTTCTGGTCCGCCTGGGGCGCGAGGATGGGCAGACGCAGACCCAGCTCGCGCAGCGTCTCGGCATCGCCAGCTCCTCGGTCGTGGCGCTGGTGGACGGGCTGGAACGCGCCGGTTTCGCCGAACGCCGGGCCGAGGAGGGCGACCGCCGCACGCGGCGCGTGTTCCTGACCGACCGGGCCCGGGACCGCGCGGCGGATCTGGAAAGTTTCCTGTCCTCCACCCACGACGATCTTCTGAAAAACATACCGGCTGGGGATCTGGCAACGGCCAACGCGGTGCTGGAACGCCTTCTGGCCAATCTGGGGAACGGTTCCGCGGATGACTGACACGTCCACCCCCCCTGCCCCGCCGCGCATGCTGGTCATGCCCCTGCCAAGGGCCTCGATCTATGTCGGGGCTTCGCTGCTGATGGGCATCACCCAGGGGCTGGGGATGAGCTTCTTTTCCTCCAACATCACGCAGGTGCAGGGGGAGTTTGCCGCGACGCAGCAGGAAGCGCTGTGGCTGGTCGCGGCCTATCTCGCGCCCGCCGCGCTGACCATCGCGCTGGTCAAGATCCGCACGCAGTTCGGCCTGCGCCTGTTCGCGCAGGTGGCGCTGGCCTGCTTCGTGGCGGCGGCGCTGCTGAACCTGGCCGCGCTGAACCTTGAAAACGCGGTGATCGTGCGCTTCATCAGCGGGATGGCGGCGGCCCCGATCTCCACCCTCGCCTTTCTTTACATGCTGGAGCCGTTTTCCCCGCCCTACAAGCTGAGCGTGGGGCTGTCGCTGACGCTGATGGGCACCTCGCTTGGCACGCCGCTGTCACGTGTGCTGTCGCCTTATCTTCTGGATCTGGGGGGCTGGCACCGGCTGACGGTGCTGGAACTGGCGCTGGCGCTGATCGCGGCCGCCCTTGTGCACCTTCTGCCGCTGACGCCCATTCCGCGGGAAAAGGTGATCCAGCGATGGGACTTCGTCAGCTTCCCGCTGATTTTCGTAGGGATGGGGGGCTTGGCTGTCGTGCTGACCGTGGGGCGGTCCTACTGGTGGTTCGACCGCTGGTGGCTGGGCGCGCTGCTGGCGGGCGCGATCGCCGCGCTGATCCTGGCCGGCATCATCGAGTTGAACCGCAAGACCCCGCTTCTGGACATCCGCTGGATCGTGTCCCCCGCCATCCTGCAATTCGCGGGGGCCCTCCTGATCTTCCGCGTGGTGCTGGCCGAACAGACATCCGGCGCGCCGGGACTGTTCCAGACGCTGGGCCTTCAGAACGCCGAGATGCAGGGCCTGTTCTGGCTGATCGTGGCCATGACCGTGCTGGGCGGGCTGGTCAGCGCGGCCGTGCTGAAACCGGGGCGCGAACACGCGATCCACGCGGTCGCACTGGTGCTGATCATCGTGGGCGCCCTGATCGACTCGCGCTCCACCAGCCTGACGCGGCCGCCGCAGATGATGGTCAGCCAGGCGATGATCGCCTTTGCCAGCGCCCTGTTCCTGCCGGCCGCCATGGCGGCGGGGCTGATCGTGGCGCTGAAGAAGGGGCAGCTCTACATCCTCAGCTTCATCATCGTCTTTCTTCTGACGCAGCGGATCGGCGGCTCCCTCGGCTCGGCCCTGTTCCAGACGGTGCTGCAGTTCCGCCAGAACGCCCACACGAACCGGCTTTACGCCGATCTGGGTCAAAGCGACCCGCTGGTGATCCAGCGCCTGCAAACCTATGCCGGGTCCTACACCGGCACGCTGGCCGATGCGGGGGCGCGGCAGGGGCAGGCCACCTCCACCCTGGCACAAACCGTGCAACGAGAGGCGACGGTGCTGGCCTACAACGACATTTTCTTTCTGGTCGCCTGCGTGGCGGCGGGCGCGCTGGCGATCCTGCTGGCGCATTGGGCGATGATCGAACGGAACAAGCGCCAGCTGGCCGGCGCAACGGCGAACGGATGACCACATGAACAAGCTTTCCAAACACGTAGGGTCCGTCGTGGCCGTGATCATCGGGCTGATCGGCGTTTTGCTCGTGCTGTATGTCTGGCAGCTTCCCCCGTTCACCAGCGCGGTCCAGCGGACGAACAACGCCTATGTGCGCAGCAAGATCACCTTCATCGCGCCGCAGGTGCAGGGCCATGTCGTGGAGGTTCTGGTCACCGACTATCAGGAGGTGAAGGCCGGCGACCTTCTGGCCCGAATCGACGACCGCATCTATGTCCAGAAGGTCGCGCAGGCCAAGGCGAACCTGGCCCAGCAGCAGGCGGCGCTGGCCACGGCCGCGCAGCAGCGCGCCTCGGCCGAGGCGCAGGTGACGGCGGCCGAAGCCTCGCTCAACGCCGCCCGGGTGAACAACGAGGTGGCCAAGCGCGAATTCGACCGGCTGACCACGCTGCAGGCACGGGGCGTGACCTCGCAATCCGACCTCGACAACGCCCGCGCCTCGTTTGACCAGGCTTCGGCCAACGTCAACACCGCCGAGGCGCAGGTGGAGATCGCCCACCAGGATGTGCTGGCGGCCGAAACCTCGCGCGGAAGTGCGCAGGCCGGGATCGAGGCCGCGGAGGCCGCCCGGGAACTGGCGCAGATCGACCTCGACAACACCCGCATCCTTGCCCCCGAGGATGGCCGTCTGGGCGAGATCGGCACCCGCGTCGGCCAGTATGTCAGCGCCGGCACGCAGATGATGGGGCTGGTGCCGCACCGCGCCTGGGTCATCGCGAACTTCAAGGAAACGCAGCTGCACGGCATGAAGATCGGCCAGCAGGCCACCATCCGCGTGGACGCGGCGGACGGGCAGACGCTGACCGGCCACGTGGAAAGCTTCTCTCCGGCCACGGGGAACGAATTCAGCGTGCTGCGGACGGACAATGCTACCGGCAACTTCACCAAGATCACGCAGCGCCTGTCGGTCCGCATCGGCTTCGATCAGGACCAGCCCTTGGCCGATCGCCTGCTTCCCGGCCTGTCGGTGGAGGTGAGCATCGATACCGACCAGCCGGTGACGGCCGACTGATCCGCGACAACCGGCTTGCACATCGGGGCGCCTGCGGTCAGACCGCCCCTTTCCGGACGCCGCGCCCGCGGGGGCCGGGACCCTGCCGCCGGCGAAAGGCCCCGCCCCTTCCGCCGCCCCGACCTCAAGACCTGCGGAGTGTCCATGGACGTCATCACCACCTGCCTGTTCCTGATCCTTGCCGTCGTGCTGTCCAGCTGGATCGCGCGGGCGATTCCCTTCGGCATCCCCCTGCCGATCGTGCAGATCGCCTTCGGCGTCGGGATCGCGACCTTCACCAACAACGAGGTGGCGCTGGAGCCCCACGTCTTCCTGGCCGTGATCGCCTGCCTTCTGTTTCTGGACGGCTGGCGCATCCCGAAGGACGACTTCTTCCGCGACAGCCGGCCCATCCTTGGGCTGGCGGTCGGGCTCGTGTTCCTGACGGTGGTGGGTCTGGGCTATGCGATCCACTGGCTGCTGCCGGTGATGCCGCTTCCCGTGGCCTTCGCGCTGGCGGCCATCCTTGCGCCCACCGATCCCGTGGCGGTGTCGGCGATCACGGCGAAGCTGCCGATGCCCAAGCGGCTGTTGCACGTGCTGGAAGGCGAAAGCCTGCTGAACGACGCCAGCGGCATCTCGGCCTTCCGGATCGCGGTGGCGGCCATGATGACGGGGGCCTTCTCGCTTCAGGACGCCGCGATGGAGTTCCTGTTTTCTGCCCTGGGCGGCGTCGCGGCCGGTGTCGTCATCACGCTGGCGATCCTTTATGTCCAGCGCTTCATGTCCCGCCGCGTGGGAGAGGAGCCGGGCCTTCAGATCATGATCTCGCTCCTCATCCCGTTCGGGGTATATTTCGGGGCCGAACACATCCACGTGTCGGGCATCCTCGCCGCCGCCGCGGCCGGCATCACCATGAGCCTTGCGGAACTGCGCGGCACCGCGCTGGCTGCCACGCGCATCCGGCGCCGCGTGGTGTGGGACATGCTGTCGGTGTCGATCAACGGCATCATCTTCGTGCTGCTGGGCGAACAGCTTCCCGCGATCTGGACCAGCGTGTCCACCCTTGTCGAAGGGACGACGGGCGGCCCGCTGATCCTGATCCTGCACGTGCTGGCGATCACGGCCGTTCTTCTGGTTCTGCGGCTGGCCTGGATCTGGCTGAACCTGCGCTTCACGACGTTCCGCCAACGCCGCAAGGGCGAAGACGTGGCGCGTCTGGACTGGCGCATTCCGGCGGCGGCCACGATGGCAGGGGTCCGAGGCTCCGTTACGCTGGCGGGCATCCTCACGCTGCCGCTTCTGCTGCCGGACGGGTCGCCCTTCCCCGCGCGGGATCTTGCGATCTTCATCGCCTCGGGGGTGATCATCGTCACGCTGATCACGGCCTCGGTGTCGCTGCCGATCCTGCTGAAGCGGCTGGACGTGCCCGTGGACGATCACGAGGAACGGCTGGACGCCGCCCGCGCGCTGGCCGCCCGCGCCGCCATCCGCGCCGTGGAGGAGGAGCTGCACAGCCAGTCCGAAGGGCGTCCCGACGCGGACCTTTACATGAACGCGGGCGTCCGCGTGACCGAGGTCTACCGCGCGCGTCTGGACGCGGGCGGCTTCGGCGCCACCGAGGCCGAGGAGATCCGCCGCGCCACCGCCGTCGAACAGCGCCTGCGCATGAAGGCCCTTCAGGCCGAGCGGGAGGAGATCTTCCGGCTGGCCCGGCATCGCCGCATTCCCGACGGCATCGCGCAAAAGCTGATCCGCGAACTGGACCTTGCGGAAACGCGCATGACCTCGGCCGCGCTTTGATCCTGAACGCGGCCTTGCCGTCCCGCCGCGAATGCGGTCTACCCGTGTCACCATCAAGGCGGGGGGAGGCCACATGGCGAAGATCGTGACCATCGTGATTGTCGTGCTGATCGCGGCGACGGCCGTTTTCGGCTTCCGCTGGTACAGCTACGTGTCGAACACCGACTCCCCCTATGACGAGGTGGGGATCGAGATCAACAGCCGCCTTCCCGCCCGGCTGAACCAGTGGGGCTGCGACAAGCTGCACGCCACCTTCGGCAACGTGGTTCCGCCCTATGGCTGCGCGGCCGGCGACGGAACCACCTGGCGCTGACGGTCAGGCCACGGCCTTTCCGCCGCGAAAGGCCGTGCGGTGCCGCGGGCTCCACACCGCGAGGGTGATGAGCATCAGGCCCGGCGGCATGGCAAAGGCCCAGCCGATCATCCCGTGGCCGATGGCCCCCAGAACGCCGCCGACGATGAAGGCCGCCACAAGCTGCACATACAGCCACAGCTTGCCGCCGTCATAGGGCACCTCAGCGCGGGGCTTCGCCGCGTGATACAGCGAACGCCCGATCTCGATCCCCATGTCGGTGATCAGGCCGGTCGCGTGGCTGGTGCGGATGCGCGCGCCGGAAATGCGGGTGATCGTGGCGTTCTGCAGGCCCATCACGAAGCAGACGATGACGATGGCCATCCGATGCTCCGCCCGGTCGGGCAGCGCGGTCATCAGGGGCAGTGCCGCCAGCAGCGCCCCCTGCACCCCAAGCGGCAGCGCATAGCACAGCCGCGCGCTGCGCGTCTGGCCCCAGGCGATCATCGCCGCCGACACCGCCGCCCCCGTCACAAAGCCGCCGATCGCGGCCAGGCTGTCCAGCAGCATCATGAGGTTGGTGAAGACAAGGCTGCCCGCGATGTTCGACAGGTGCCCCGTCATGTGGGACGTGTATTGCGACAACAAAAGAAAGCCGCCGACGTTCAGGCTGCCGGCGATGCCCGCCAGCAGGATGCCAAGGCTGCGGTCGGTTTCCGGCGTCCGCTTCGGCGCGGCGGCCAGGCGGGCGACGCGAAAGGCGCGGGTCTGGCGTGCGTGCATGACAAACCCCCTTCAGCGTGCGGCTTCTTCGCGGGTCACGCGCCCCTGCCCGTCGATCCGCACCGACACGCGTTCGCCGTAAGGGTTGGTGGCGGTGAACAGGCGCAGCCCGTCCCGTTCCTCCCCGCCCTCGGGGTTGGTGTAGCCGAGCTTTGCCAAGGCCTCCCGCGCCGGCGCTTCGGCCATGGCGCGGCGGGCGTCGCGGTCGATCTCCCGCTCGTAGGCGAAGATGCGGCCGTCGGTTCCGGCGGTCAGTTCGATCTGGGCGCCATCCTCGGCCAGGCCTTCGACCTGGATCTCGCCCTCGTCGAACTCCACCTCGATCACGCGGGCCATCTGGCCATATTCCTGCGCGCCGATCAGGGCGGCGGGCAGGATGCGTTGCAAAAGAACGGCGGGGATCGCGCCGGAATGGTCGGTTTCCACCTCCTCCAACGATCCGTCGCGGTTGTATTCCACGCGCAGTTCCGCCCCGCCGGCCATGCGGGCGCTGATGCGGCGTTCGTCGTCGTTGTTCCGGCGGTCGTGAAGGTCGGTCAGGGTCAGGCCGCGCAAGGGTTCGGGAAGGTCGGCCGGGCCCGACTGGGCCAACGCGCCCCCGGCCGAAAGCAGCAGCGCCGTCACGGCCAGCGAGGTTCCGAGCGTCTTCATGCGAATCGTCCTTTCATATGTCCTGCCCCCCTTTTGCGCCCCAAAGGCCCAACGCCCCGCCAATGATCCGTTTGGTTTTCATTTGGGTTCAACCCCCTATGCTGCGGGGCATGAACATTCGCATGATCCTGCCCGCCCTGCTTCTGGCCCTGTCCGCCCTTGCGGTGCGGGCCGACGATCCCGATCCCGCAAGGCTGGACGCCCTGATCCCCATCGGGCAGGCGGTGGACCTCGTCGCCGCCCGCTACCAGGGTCGCATGATCGCGGCCGAAATCGTGGAGGAGGAGGACCGCCCCTTCTACGAATTCCGCTGGCTGACCCCGCAGGGCAACGTGCTGCGCGTCCGGCTGGACGGGGAAACGGGCGGCTTCGTGCTGGTGGACGGCGTCGGCCAGACCGAGGCGAGGGTCCTGCCGTGAAGTGCCTGATCGTGGAAGACGACGCCACCCTGCGCGGCCAGATCGTGCAGGCCTTCACGGATGCAGGGTTCGTGGCCGACAGCGCCGCCGACGGGCGCGAGGGAGAGTATTTGGGGGCGACGGAAACCTATGATGTCGCGATCCTCGATCTCGGCCTGCCGCGCATGGACGGGATCGAGGTTCTGACCCGCTGGCGCGCGCAGGGCCTGACGCTGCCCGTGCTGATCCTGACCGCGCGGGGCGAATGGGCCGACAAGGTGCGCGGCTTCCGCGCGGGGGCCGACGACTACGTCCTGAAGCCCTTCCGGATGGAGGAGGTGGTGATGCGCGCCCAGACCCTGCTGCGCCGCGCCGCCGGTCACGCCAGCAACATCGTGGCGGCGGGCGCGCTGAAGCTGGACAACCACACCGGCCTCATCACGCTGGAGGAGATGCCCCTGCGCCTGACCCCGTTCGAGACGCGGCTTCTGCGTTATCTGATCCTGCACGGGGGGCGCGTCGTCAGCCGCACGGAACTTTCCGAACACATGTACGACGCCGCCGCCGACCGCGATTTCAAGTCGCTGGAGGTGGTCATCGGCCGCCTGCGCCGCAAGATCGGGGCGGGGCGGCTGGAAACCCTGCGCGGCGAAGGCTACCGCCTTTTGTCCACGGAACCGGCATGAGCTCGCTGCGCGGGCGCCTTCTGGCGTTTTCGGCCCTGTGGACGGCGGTGGCGCTGGCACTGGCCTGGCTTTTCATCTCGGCCCTGTTGCAGGATTTCATGGAAGGGCGGTTCAGCGCGGAACTGCATTCGGTGTCCGATGCGGTGATGGCCCGGGCCGAATGGCGCGGCGCCCTGTCGGTCACGCCCCCCGGCGACACCCGGTTCGAGGAGCCGTTGTCCGGCTGGTACTGGCAGGTCAGCGACGGGCGGCAGGTGCTGGCGAAGTCCGGCTCGCTCTGGACCTCGGATCTTGGGCCGGACGGGCGGCTGTTCGGGCCGGACGGGGCGGCGCTGTTCCGCCAGCAGCGCGCCTTCACCGCCCCCGGCGCCGGCACGCCCCTGACCGTGACCGTGGCCCTGCCCCAATCCGTGATGACGGCCGAGGAACGGCGTATCCTGCACCCCCTCGCCGCCGCGCTGGCGATCCTTGGCGCGGTTCTGGTCGCGGCCTCCATCCTCAGCGTCACGATCGGACTGCGCGCGCTGGACCGGATGCGCCACGGGCTGGACGCGGTGCGGGCGGGCCGCGCCGAACAGCTTGCCCTGCCCCGCACCCGCGAACTTCGCCCGCTGGTGGAGGATCTGAACCACCTGATCGCCGAGAACCATTCGATCATCCTTCGGGCGCGGACGCATGTCGGCAACCTCGCCCATGCGCTGAAGACCCCGCTGGCCGCCCTCGCCAATGCGGGGGCGGAGCCGGAGCTGGTCGCCCGCATGGACCGCATCCTGCGCTGGCACCTGAAGCGCGCGCGCACCGCCGCGCAAAAGCGCAGCCTTGGCCAGGTCACGCCGGTGCGCCCGGTGCTGGACGATCTTCTGGCCGTGCTGTGCCGCGACATCGGCGACCGCGGCCTGACCCTGACCACCACCTTTCCCGACCTTTCCTTTGCCGGAGAGCGGGAGGATCTGGAGGAGATGCTGGGCAACATCCTGGAAAACGCGGTGAAATGGGCGGCGGGATCGATCCGCGTGTCGGGCCAGCGTCAGGGCGACGGTTTCGCGCTGACGGTGCAGGATGACGGGCCGGGCATCGCGCAGGATCATCTGGACACGGTCCTTGCCCGCGGGGCGCGGCTGGACGAAGGCGTGAACGGCAGCGGCCTTGGCCTGTCGATCGTGTCCGACCTCGTGCACCTTTACGACGGGCGGCTGATCCTGTCCAACGCGCCAAAGGGCGGGCTGAAGGCCACGCTGCTTTTGCCGCTGGCCTAGCGCGGCCGCAGACCGTCCAAGAACACGTCCAGCAGCAGCCCCGCCCGCGACGCATCCGCCCCCGGCCCATAGCTGAGGCCCAGCAGCACGCGCATCAGGTCATCGGCCGACACGTCGTCCCGCACCTGCCCCGCCGCCACCGCCCGGTCGCGCAAGCCCGCCACCGCCGTCATCATCCGTGCCGACTGCTCGGTGAAGAAGGGCGCGTCCTTGTCCAGCACGGGCGCCAGCGCGGTGACCATGCCCTTCTTGGTGGCCATCATCTCCAGCGCCGCGCGCATCCACGCGGCCAGGTCATCCTTTCGCGCCAGCGTTTCCAGCGCCTCCACCTCGCGGGCATAGACGGCCTGGAACAGCGCCTCGCGCGTGGGGAAGTGGCGATAGAGCGTGCCGATCCCCACCTCCGCCCGCCGCGCCACGGCCTCGAGGCTGGCACCGTCGGCGCGGAACACCTCCCGCGCGGCGGCCAGAAGGCGGTCGCGGTTGCGGACCTGATCGGCGCGCGGTTTCCTTGCCTTTGGCGTCTCGTCGCCCATGTCCCGGGTTGCGCCCCTTCACGCTTGCAAAACGGAGGCACCCTCCGTATAGATTCGTCCACGGCCGGCGTTTGGCCGGATTCCCCACCAGCTTACTGCCAAAGAGGGAAAGATGACACAGACCCTGAACCTGACCATCAACGGAACCGCGCAGGCGATCGCCCTCGACGATCCCCGCGCGACGCTTCTGGACGTCCTGCGCGAACGCCTTGGCCTGACCGGCACCAAGAAGGGCTGCGACCGTGGCCAGTGCGGCGCCTGCACCGTGCTAATCGACGGGCGGCGCATGAATTCCTGCCTTGCGCTGGCGCTGTCCCATGACGGGGCCGACATCACCACGATCGAGGGGCTGGCCGAAGGCGATCGCCTGCACCCCGTGCAGGACGCCTTCCTGCGCCATGATGGCTTCCAGTGCGGCTATTGCACCCCCGGCCAGATCATGTCCGCCGTGGCCCTGATCGCCGAGGCCGAGGCCGGCCTTGATCCCGAGCGCGTGCGCGAGGGGATGAGCGGCAACCTGTGCCGCTGCGCCGCCTATGCCGGCATCACCGAGGCGGTGCTGGACGCGACCCGGACGATGACGCGGGAGGACGCGGCATGAACCTGTTCGACTACACCCGCGCCGACACGCTGGGCGCTGCCGTAGGGGCCGAAGGGGCTCTTCTGGCGGGCGGCACGAACCTTCTGGACCTGATGAAGATCGGCGTCGCCACCCCCTCGCGGCTGGTGGACGTGACGCGCCTGCCCCTGACCCGGATCGAGGAGCATGAGGGCGGCGGCCTGCGCATCGGCGCGATGGTCCGCAACGCCGACCTCGCCCGTCATCCGCAGGTGCTGGCCCGCTTTCCGGCGGTGGCCGAGGCGCTTTTGTCCGGTGCGTCGGCCCAGTTGCGCAACGCGGCCAGCACGGGCGGCAACGTCATGCAATCCACGCGCTGCCCGTATTTCATGGACCCGCTGTCGCCCTGCAACCGGCGCGAACCGGGCACGGGCTGTTCGGCCATCGGCGGCGAAACCCGCAACCACGCCATCCTCGGCTGGACCACGGGCTGCATCGCCACCCATCCGTCGGACCTCTGCGTGGCCCTCGCCGCCTTCGATGCGGTTGTGGAGATCGCGGGCCCGTCCGGCACGCGGGAGGTGCCCATGGCCACCTTCCACCCCCTGCCCGACGCGAACGGCGTCGCCCCCGCGCTGGCGGCGGGCGAGATTATCACCCATATCCGCCTGCCCGACCCCGGCGGCATGGCCCGCCATGCCCGCTATGTGAAGCTGCGCGAGCGCACCTCCTTCGCCTTTGCCATCGTATCCGCCGCGGCGGGGGTGGAGGTGGCGCAGGGCCGGATCGTGAACGCCCGCCTTGCCCTTGGCGGCGTCGCCGCCCGCCCCTGGCGCTGCCTTGATGCGGAGGCCGCCCTTCTGGGCCAGCCCCCGACCGAAGACGCCTTTGCCCGCGCCGCCGAACAGGCGCTGGAAGCCGCCGCGCCGTCGGGCGACAACGCGGCCAAGATCGTGCTGGCACGCCGCATCGCCGTGCGCGCCCTGTCGCTTGCCGCCGCGGGAACGCCCGACCGGATGCCCGCCCTCCCCGCCTCTGTCTTTGAAGGAGATGTCCATGGCTGACGTGATGAACATCCAGCGCCACGTGCGCCTTGGGTCCAATGCCGGGCAGTCCATGACGCGGCGCGACGGGCTGTTGAAGGTCACGGGGCAGGCGCCCTATGCGGCCGACAACCGCCCCGCCGGGATGCTGCACGCCGTAACTGCCACCGCCGGCATCGCGCGCGGACGGGTCGCGCATCTGGATACGGGGGCGGCCATGGCCCATCCGGGCGTGGTCAAGGTCTACACCCCCGCCAACCGGCCGCCCTTGGCCGTGCATCCCGACACGAAGATCCACGGTTTCGCCTGGCGGACCGAGGCGTTGCAGGACGACACCGTCCGCTATGCCGGCCAGCCCATCGCGGTCGTCGTCGCCGAAACGCTGGAAGCCGCCACCGAAGGCGCCCGTCTTCTGAACCCCCGATACGAGGCCGAGGCCCCGCGCATCGGGCTGGACGGCAACAACCCCTATTCGCCTGAAACCGTCAGCATCGGCCGCCCCCCTTCGCTGGAGGCGGGCGACATGGACGCCGCCCGTGCCGGCGCCGCGCGCCATCTGGAAACGGTCGTCGAAACCGCGGCCCAGTATCACAACGCGCTGGAACCCCACGCCATCGTGGCGCAATGGTTCGGCGACCGGCTGGAGATCGACACCCCGAACCAGGCCATCGGCCTCGCCAAGCAAAGCTTCGCCACCTATCTGGGGATCGAGCCTTCGCAGATCCTGATCCGCAGCCCCTTCCTGGGTGGCGGCTTCGGGTCCAAGGCGATCCTGTTCGGCGCGCAGCTTCTGGCCGTGATCGTGGCGAAGGATCTGGACCGGCCCGTGAAGCTGGCCCTGCGGCGCGACCAGATGTTCGGCCCCGTCGGCCACCGCCCCGCGACGCGCCAGACGCTGCGGCTGGATCTGGACGAACACGGCCACATCGCGGCGCTGGACCATCACACGCTGGCCGTCGCCTCCTCGTTCGACGACTTCATCGAAAGCGCGTCCAACGCGTCGCACAGCGTGTATGCCACCGCCGCGATGCGGACCACGCACAGCGCCGTGCGCACCGACACCGGCACCCCCGGCCCGATGCGCGCCCCCGGCGAAGCCCCCGGTTCGGCGGCGCTGGAGGTGGCGGTGGACGAGGCCGCCTATGCCCTTGGCATGGACCCGCTGGCCTTCCGCCTGCGGAACTATGCCGAAACCGATCCGTCCACCGGCATGGCGTTTTCGTCCAAAGCCTTGCGCGAATGCTATGCGCAGGCGGCCGACCTGTTCGGCTGGAACGACCGCCCGCTGGAACCCCGGACGATGCGGCAGGGCCGGTTGCTGAAGGGCTGGGGCATGGGCACCGCGCAGTTCCCCTGCCCGATGTTCCAGGCCGCTGCCCACGCGACCCTGCGCGCCGATGGCAGCGCGGTCGTCGAAACCTCGGCCGCCGATATGGGTCAGGGGGCGTGGACGGCGCTGGCGCAGATCGCCGCCGATGGCCTTGGCATCGATGTCGACCGGCTGGAGTTCCGGTCCGGCCACTCGGACCTGCCGGATGCGGGCGTCGCGGGGGGGTCGGGCCACACCGCCACCGCCGGCACCGCCCTGTTCAACGCGGGCGCCGACACCGTGCGGCAGTTGGCGGACCTTGCGACGAACGATCCGGCCTCCCCCCTTTTCGGGTCGGGGAACGCGGGCGTCACGGCGCGGGGCGGGCGGCTGTACCGCAACGACGACGACAGCCGGAGCGAGGCCTACGAGGACATCCTCGCCCGCGCGGGGCTGGACCTCGTGCGCGGCGAAGGCAAGGGCGCGCGCGAAGGCGACGCGCAGCGGGCCATGTTCTCTCACGGGGGGGTGTTCGCCGAGGTGCTGGTCGATCCCGACCTTGGCCAGATCCGGGTCAGCCGGCTGGTCGGCGCCTTTGCCGCGGGCCGCATCGTGAACCCGCAACTGGCGCGCAGCCAGCTTCTGGGCGGCATGATCTGGGGCGTGGGCTTCGCCCTGCACGAGGAAGCGATCCACGACGCCCGCACCGGCCGCTTCACCAACAACGATCTGGCGGGCTACCACATCCCCGTCAACGCCGACATCCCGATGATCGAGGCGCTGACCGTGCACGAGGATGATCCCTTCGTGAACACCCTTGGCATCAAGGGCGTGGGGGAGCTGGGCGTGACCGGCACGGTGGGCGCCATCGCCAACGCGGTGTGGCACGCGACGGGGGTGCGGCCGCGCCGCTTCCCCATCCATCCCGAAACCCTGATCTGACGCATCCGTCCGGCGGCATTCCCGCCGGACGCCCTAACCCTGCCGCGCCAGCCAGCGCGCCACCTGCCGGCGCTTCGATTCCAGATGCCGGCGCAGCACCGCGCCCAGGGCGGGGCCGTCCCGCGCCTCCAGCGCCAGCAGCATCTCCTCATGCTCCGCGATCGCGGTGGCCCATTCATCGTCGCCGATGCGCGCGATGAAGCGCAGGTTGACGATGCGGCGGTGGATGATCTGGCGCGTCTCGCTCAGCGTGCTGTTGCCGGCGGCGTCGAAGATCGCGTCATGGATCGCGCGGTTCTGCGCGTAATAGCCGTCCAGATCCCCCGCCCGCCGATGATCGAGCATCGCCGCATGCGCCTGCCGCAGCGCGTCCAGCTGCACCGGGGTGATGCGGGGCGCCGCAAGTTCCCCCGCCAGCCCTTCCAGCGCGCCCATGACCAGAAAGGATTCGAGGATCTGATCCTCGGTCACCGTGGCCACGGCCGCGCCGCGATTGGGGGTCACCACGACCACACCTTCGGCGGCCAGCGCGCGGATCGCTTCGCGCAGCGGGGTGCGCGACACGCCGAAACTGTCGCACAACTCCTTTTCCACCAGCTTCGCCCCCGGCGGCAGGGCGCCTTCGGCGATCAGGCCCTTCAGGCGCTGCACCAGCTCGTTCGGCAGGCTTCTTCTTTGTATCGGCTCTATTTTCGTCAAACGCTGCGGCCCCTGCCCATTTTGTCGCCAGTCGCCTTTCCGAAGGCAAGATCGTCCTTTCCCCCACGCTGGGGGCTTTACAGGATTATGTATACAAAATTACGCTCAACTCAGGCGCCGTTGCAGCGGCGATCAAATCATAAGCAAGAACACCGACAGGGATGCCCATGAAACGAACGCTCGCGCTTACGACGGCCCTTGTGGCCGGGCTGATGCAAACCCCGGCAACCGCCGGGCCGGCGGACAACTCCCTCGTGTGGGCGTCCGACAGCATGCCGTCCAGCATCGACTTCTACACCCACACCATCCGCGAAGGGATCGTGCTGGGCCACCACATCTGGGACACCCTGATCTATCGCAACAACGACACCAACCAGATCGAACCCCACCTGGCAGAGTCGTTCGAGTGGATCGACGACACCACGCTGGAATTCAAGCTGCGCCACGGCGTCAAGTTTCACGACGGCAGCGACTTCACGGCCGATGACGTGGTGGGCACCATCGACTACGTGACGACCCACACCACCGTCCAGCCCATCTTCTTCCTGGAGGGGGCGGAGAAGATCGACGACTACACGGTCCGCCTGAAGACGAAGGGCATCTTCCCGGCGGTCCTTGAATACCTCGCCAACGTCGTGCCGATGTATCCGTCCGACTATTACGCCGAGGCCGGTCCGGATGGCATGTCGCGCAAACCCATCGGCACCGGCCCCTACAGGGTGACGGACATCGTCCCCGGCGAAAGCGTCAAGATGGAGGCGTTCCCGGACTACTTCGGCGGCGTGAAGGGCAAGCCCTCCATCCAGACACTGGAATTCCGCCGCATCGCCGAATTCAACACCCAGGCGATCGAGCTGATGACCGGCAACCTCGACTGGATCTGGCGCGTCCCGCCGGACGCCGTGCAGCAGTTCGAAGGGCAGGACCAGCTGAAGGTCGAATCCGGTGCCACGCTGCGCGTCGCCTCGCTGAACATGGACGCGGCAGGCCGCACCGGGGACACGCCCCTGAAGAACGTGGACGTGCGCCGGGCCATCAACCACGCGATCAATCGCGACGGCATCCGCGAGGCGCTGGTCGGCCCCGGGTCGGAAACGATCAACGCCGCCTGCGCCCCCGCCCAGTTCGGCTGCATCGCCGACGGCGTGACGACCTATGACTACGACCCCGAAAAGGCCAAGGCCATGCTGGCCGAGGCCGGATATCCCGACGGTTTCGCCATCGACTTCTTCGGCTATCGCGACCGTCCCATCGTGGAGGCGATCATCGGCGATCTGGCCGCCGTGGGCATCGACGCGAACCTGACCATGCTTCAGGCCTCGGCCATCGCGCAGGCGCGGTCCGAAGGCAAGACGCCGATGTGGTTCCAGGCGTGGGGATCGTCCTCGATCCTCGATGTCAGCGCGGGGCCGGGCTACTGGTATGACGGATCGGCCGTGGACTATGCCCGCGACGCCGAGACGACGGCCCTTCTGGAACAGGGCAACAGCGTCATCGACCCCGAGGCGCGCAAGGCGGCTTATGCCAAGGCCCTCGCCCGCATCTCGGACCAGGCGTATCAGGTGCCGATCTTCACCTATGCGCTGAACTACGTCTACAACGCCGAGCTGAACTTCACGCCCGTGCCGGACGAAACGCCGCGCTTCTTCGAAGCCACCTGGAACGAGTGACCCCCGCGCCCGTGCGTGCACCGCGCGGGCCAACCATCGGTGACACATGCTGCGATATCTGATGCAGCGGATCGGTCTTGCGGCGCTTGTCTGCGTGGCCGTCTCGCTTCTTGCCTTCACGCTTCTGAACGCTTCGGGCGACGTCGCCATCGCCGTCGCGGGCGAAGAGGCGACCGAAGCCCAGATCGACGCCATCCGCGAGGATCTGGGCCTGAACCGTCCCCTGCCCGTGCGCTATGCCGAATGGCTGGGGCAGGCCGTGCAGGGCGATTTCGGCGATTCCCTGTTCTTCCGCCAACCGGTGGCCGAACTGATCGCCCACCGCCTGCCCAACACGCTGACGCTGGCCGTGATGTCGCTGGCGGTGATGCTGGCGCTGTCGATCCCGCTGGGGGTGGCGGCGGCCTTGTGGCCGAACTCGCTGATCGACCGGGCGGCGATGCTGGTGGCGGTGATGGGACAGGCGATGCCGAACTTCTGGTTCGCGCTGATCCTGATCGTCGTCTTCTCGCTGACGCTGGGGATCGCGCCGCCCTCGGGATCGGCCACGCTGGGGCATTTCGTGCTGCCCTCCATCGCGCTCGGCTACTATTCCACCCCGCCGATGATGCGCCTGATCCGTCAGGGCATGATCGAGGCGATGTCCTCGGACTACATCCGCACGGCGCGGGCGAAGGGCATCTCCTCGTGGAAGATCGTGTTCAAGCACGCCCTGCGCAACGCGGTCATCCCGGTCGTGTCGCTGTCGGCCGTGCAGTTCGGCAACATGCTGGGCGGGTCCGTGGTGATCGAGACGGTGTTCGGCATCCAGGGCCTCGGCTTCCTCGCTTGGGAATCGATCTCGCGCATGGACCTGCCGGTGGTGCAGGCGGTGCTGCTGATCGTCGCCATCTTCTATGTCGTCATGGTCCTGCTGGCGGACTTCATCAACGCCTGGCTCGACCCGAGGATCCGCATCCAATGACCAGCCCCGAACTGACCCTTCCCGCCGCCGGCACGCCGCGCCGCAAGGGCCTCGTGGCCCGCGCGATGGCGAACCGCGTCTTCCTCTTCGGCTCGGTCCTGCTGGGGCTGATCTTCCTGATGGCGGTCTTCGCGCCGTGGATCGCCCCCTACGATCCGCTGAAGCAGGACATGCTGCACCGCACCGTGTCGCCCTTCTGGCTGAAGGGGGCGGACTGGGCCCATCCCTTGGGCACCGACGGCCTTGGCCGCGACTACCTCAGCCGGATCATCTACGGGGCCCGCATCTCGCTTCTGATCGGGATCTTCACCGTCATCTGTTCGGGCATCATCGGCACGGTGATGGGGGTGCTGGCGGGATATTTCGGCGGCAGGGTCGATCTGGTCATCAACTTCCTGATCATGACGCGGCTGACGCTGCCGGTGATCATGGTGGCGCTGGCCGTGGTCGCGATCTTCGGCGGGTCGCTGATCGTCGTGGTGCTGGTGCTGGGCCTTCTGCTGTGGGACCGCTTCGCCGTCGTCATGCGGTCGGCGGTGATGCAGATCCGCAACCAGGAATACATCCAGGCGGCGCAGTCCATGGGCTATTCCACGCCGAAGCTGCTGTTCCGGGAACTGCTGCCCAACATCTTCGACCGCCTCGCCGTCATCGCCACGTTCGAGATGGCGCACGCGATCCTGCTGGAAGCGTCCCTGTCCTTCCTTGGCCTTGGCGTGCAGCCGCCCACCCCGTCCTGGGGCCTGATGGTGGCCGAAGGGCGGCAATACCTGCTGTTCGACAGCTGGCTGATCCTGATCCCCGGCGCCGCGATCTGTGTGCTGGTGCTGGCGATCAACATGATGGGCGATGGCCTGCGCGACGCCCTTGCCCCCGAAAACCGGAATTGAGGACACCATGACCCGCCAGACCGTTGTCACCGCCGCCGGCCGCTACGTCACCGACGGCACCTTCCTGTCCGAACTTCAGGCCCGCCTGGCCATCCCGTCGGAATCCCCGCGCGACGACAGCGGCCCCGACCACCTGCGCTATCTGAACGAACAGATGGTGCCGATGCTGGAAGGCATGGGCTTTTCCTGCCGCATCCTTCCCAACACGAAGCTGGACCGCATCCCGGCGCTGTTCGCCGAACGGATCGAGGATCCGTCCCTGCCCACCATCCTGACCTATGGCCATGGCGACGTGCTGTGGGGCATGGCGGGCGACTGGAAGGAAAACCGCTCCCCTTGGCAGGCCACGCTTGCGGGCGACCGGATCTATGGCCGCGGCACGGTGGACAACAAGGGCCAGCACACGATCAACCTCGCCGCGCTGCGGATCGTGCTGGCCGAACGCGGGCGCCTTGGCTTCAACACCAAGGTCCTGATCGAGATGGGGGAGGAGTCCGGGTCCCCCGGCCTTGCCGAGATGGCGGAGGATCACAAGGACCTGCTGGCGGCCGACGTGCTCATCGCGTCCGACGGGCCTCGGGTGTCGACGCATATGCCGACGGTGTTCCTGGGCGCGCGGGGCGGGCACGGCTTCCACCTGATCTGCGACCTGCGCGAAGGCGCGCACCATTCGGGCAACTGGGGCGGGCTGCTGCCCAATGCCGGCATCCGGCTGGCCCATGCGCTGGCCACCATCACCGACGCCAGGGGCCGCATCGCCATCCGCGAATGGACGCCGGGCACCATCCCCGCCAACGTCCACGCCGCCCTGAAAAAGATCGAGATGGAGTTCGGGCCCGACGACCCGCAGATCGACGACAGCTGGGGGGAGCCGGACCTGAAAGGCGCCGAACAGGTCTATGGCTGGTGCAATTTCGAGGTTCTGGCCTACAAGTGCGGCCGCCCCGAAGCGCCGGTGAACGCCATCCCCGGCCATGCCAAGGCCACCTGCCAGCTGCGCTATGTCGTCGGCGTGAACCGCGACCGCATCCTGCCCGCCCTGCGCGAACATCTGGACGCCCACGGTTTCCCCGACATCCGGATCGAGCCGATGGACCGCGGCTTCTTCAGCGCCACCCGCACCGATCCCGACAACGCCTGGACCCGTCTGGCCGTGCAGTCCATCACCGAAACCACCGGGAAGGAGCCGGCGGTGCAACCCAACTTCGGCGGATCGCTTCCGAACGAGGTGTTTGCCGAAACGCTGGGCCTGCCGACGGTGTGGATCCCGCATTCCCACCCCTCCTGTTCCCAGCACGCGCCGGACGAACACATGATGGTCAGCGTCGCCAAGGAAGCGACGGAGATGATGGCCGGCCTGTTCTGGGACATCGGTGAAGGGAAGTTGCAGCCATGACCGGACCCGTCCTTTCCGTCCGCGGCCTGACGGTGGACCTGCCCAGAAGCGGCGACCGCGCGCACGCGGTGCAGGACCTGTCCTTCGACATCCACCCGAACGAGATCGTGTGCGTGGTGGGCGAAAGCGGGTCCGGCAAGTCCGTCACGGCCTTCACCGCCATGGGGCTGCTGCCGAAGGCCTTGAAACCTTCGGCCGGGCAGATGCTGTTCGAAGGCAAGGACCTGCTGAAGATGTCGCGCCGCGCGCATGGCGCCCTGCGCGGCAAGCGGATCGCGATGGTGTTCCAGGAACCCATGACGGCGCTGAACCCCTGCTTCACCGTCGGCGACCAGATCGAGGAGATCTTCAAGGCCCATACCCGCCTGTCCAAAGCCGAACGCAAGGCCCGCACCATGGCCCTGCTGGAGGAGGTGCGCCTGCCCGATCCGCCCCGCGTGTATTCCAGCTTCCCGCATCAGCTGTCGGGCGGGCAGCGGCAGCGCATCGTCATCGCCATCGCGCTGGCCATGGACCCGACGCTGCTGATCGCGGACGAGCCCACCACCGCGCTGGACGTGACGACGCAGGCGCAGATCCTGTCGATGTTCAAGACGCTGAAGACCACGCACAACGCGGGCATCCTGTTCGTCACCCATGATTTCGACGTGGTGGCCGAAATCGCGGACCGCGTGGTGGTGATGCAGAAGGGCGTCGTGGTGGAACAGGGCCCGGTCGAGGAGGTCCTGAACCGCCCGCAGCACCCCTATACCCGCCAGCTGATCGCCGCCGTTCCGCGCAAGCGCGACGGCGCCGCCCCCGTTCTGGACGAGGAGGTGGCCCTGCGGGTCCAGGGGCTGGAAAAGACCTATCACGTGCCGGGCACGCTGATGAAGAAGCCCCGCACCGTTCACGCCCTGCACCCGGCCGACTTCACCGTCCGCAAGGGGGAAACGCTGGGAATCGTGGGCGAAAGCGGGTCGGGCAAGACGACGCTGGTGCGCTGCCTGATCCGGTTGCAGGATCCGGACAACGGCGCGATCTGGATCGGCAACCGCAACTTTGCCGAAGGGTCGCGCGAAAGCCTGCGGGCGGCCCGCAAGGACATCCAGATCGTCTTCCAGGACCCCTACGGCTCGCTCAACCCCCGCCGGACGATCGGGGAACAGCTGATCGGCGCGCCCATGAACTTCGGCGTGTCGCGCGCGGTGGCATGGGAACGGGCGAAACGGCTGATGAAGATCGTCCGGCTGGAGGAGGAGGCCCTTCACCGCTATCCCGCGCAGTTTTCGGGCGGACAGCGGCAGCGCATCTGCATCGCCCGCGCCCTGATGGTGGAACCGAAGATCCTGATCGCGGATGAAGCCGTGTCGGCGCTGGACGTGTCCGTGCAGAAGGAGGTGCTTCAGCTTCTGGCCGACATCAAGCGCGACATGGGCCTGACGATCCTGTTCATCACCCATGACCTGCGCGTCGCGGCCCAGATCTGCGACAACCTGATCGTGATGAGCAAGGGCCGCATCGTGGAACGCGGCACCGTGGACAACGTGTTCGGCAACCCGCAGGACGCCTACACCCGCCAGCTTCTGGGGGCCATGCCCGGCCGGGGCTGGGAGGCGCCCGATCTTACGGGCGCCCTCCACTAGCCCTTCGGCCCGGTCCGGTCCAGCACGGACCGGACCTTCTGCGCCAGTTGCGTCAGCATGTAGGGCTTTTGCAGGAAGTTCGTCCCGGGATCGAGGATGCCGTTATGCACCACCGCGTTGCTGGTGTAGCCGGTGGCGTAGATCACGGGCAGGTGCGGCAGGAACTCGGCCACCGCGTCGGCCAGCTTGCGGCCCGTCATTTCCGGCATGATGATGTCGGTGAACAGAAGGTCCACCTTCAGCCCGCCGCGCAGCATCTCCAGCGCCATGCGTCCGCTGGACGCGGCGGTGACGGTGTAGCCCAGATCGCGCAGGGCGTTTTCGGTGAAGCTGCGGACGCGGTCGTCGTCCTCCACCAGCAGGATCCCCTCCCCCCGCCCCTCGGGCTGATCAAGCGAAACGGGCGCGGGCGCCTGATGCTCCTCCTCGCCGTAATAGCGGGGAAGGTAGATCTTCACGGCGGTGCCCACGCCCGGTTCGGAATAGATCTTCACGTGGCCGTTCGTCTGACGAACGAAACCGAAGACCTGGCTGAGGCCCAGTCCCGTGCCCTTGCCGACGCCCTTGGTGGTGAAGAACGGGTCGAAGGCGCGCTGCAGCACATCCTCGGTCATGCCCGCGCCCGTGTCGGACACGGCCAGAAGCACGTATTGGCCCGACGCGAGGTTGTGCTGGCGGCCGTATGCGTCGTCCACATGGGCGTTGGCGGTCTCGATCGTCAGGCGGCCGCCGTCGGGCATGGCGTCGCGCGCGTTCACGGCCAGGTTCAGGATCGCGTTTTCCAGCTGGCTCAGATCGGCGGAGGTTTTCCACAAACCCGCGCCCAGCACCGTTTCCACCCGGATCGCCTCGCCCAGCGTGCGCGACAAAAGCTCGTTCATGCCGGCGATCATGCGGTTGCAGTCCACCACCTCGGGCGACAGGGGCTGACGGCGGGCGAAGGCCAGAAGCCGGTGCGTCAGGGTGGCGGCGCGCTGCGCGCCTTCCATGGCCCCCGCCATCAGCATGTCCAGATCCTCTGTCCGGCCGCTGTTCAGCTTGCGCTGGATCAGGTTCAGGCCGCTGATGATGACGGCCAGGTTGTTGTTGAAGTCATGCGCCACGCCGCCCGTCAGCTGGCCGATCGCTTCCATCTTCTGGCTTTGGCGCAACAAGGCGTCGGACTGGCGCAGGGCCTCCGTTCGCTCGATCACCTGCTCCTCCAGCGAGGCGGCGAGGGTGCGCAGCTCCCGCTCCGCCCGCCGCCGTTCGACGGTCTGGCGGATGCGTTCGGCGAAATCACCCATGAAATCCACTTCGGCGGGATGCCAGTCGCGCGGTGCGGCTGCGTGCACGAACAGGATGGCGACCAGCCGCCCCTGTTCGCGGATCGGCACGATGACCTGGGCCAGCGCCCCCACCTCGCGCAGCCGCGGGGCGTGGCTGGTCATGCGGGCGTCGGTGTCGATGTCGGCGCAGACCACCGTCCGCCCCTGCCGCAGATCGTCAAGGAACGCGCCATAGTCGCGGAACCGGCGCACGCCGTTCAGGCTGGGCAGTGCCCCCGCCGTCCATTCGCGTTCGACGATGACCATATCGCCATCCTCGGTCACGTTGCCGTAGCCCACGCGGTTCACGTTCAGGAACTGGCCCAGAAGGCGCGACGCCTCGTGCTTGACGTCCAGCGGGTCCTCGAGGTTGCGGGTCACCTCCTGCAACTCCAGCAGCGCGCCGCGCCGCAGTTCCTGCATCTTCATGTCGTGGATGTCGGTGCAGGTGCCGTACCAGCGCAGGATGCGGCCTTCGGCGTCCCGCGCGGGCTTGGCACGCCCGATCACCCAGCGGTATTCGCCCGACCGGTGGCGCAGGCGATACTCGATCTCGTACGGCTGGCCGGTGGTCAGCGCGGCGCGCCACAGCTCCCACGCCAGGGGCTGATCGTCGGGGTGGAACACGCCGGCCCACCCGTCGCCATCCGTGCTGCCGGGGGTCAGGCCGGTGAATTCGTACCAACGGTCGTTGTAGAAGTCGTGATACCCGTCGGGGCGGGTGGTCCAGATCATCTGGTCCACGGAATGGGCGATGGCCGACAGGTCGCGGCGGCTGCTGTCCAGCGCCTGCTCCATCTCGTGCCGTTCGTCGATGTCGAGGACCGAACCGACATAGCCCATGAAGGTGCCGTCCGGGCCGAAACGGGGTTCGGCGGCGTCGATGGCCCAGCGGTACACCCCGTCATGCCGGCGCAGGCGATATTCCAGGCGGAAAGGCGTGCGGGTCTGCAGCGCCGTCAGGAACACCTCTTCCGACCGCGCGCGATCCTCGGGATGGGTCGCCTCCAGCCAGCCAAAGCCTTCCGCGGCTTCCGGTGTCTGGCCGGTGAATTCGTACCACCGCGTGTTCAGATAGGTGCAATACCCCGTCTCGTTCACGACCCACATCATCACGGGCGCGTTGTCGGCCATGTTGCGGAAGCGCTGCTCCCCCTCGATCAGGCGACGCTCGTAGGCGCGGGCGGTCGTCGTCTCGTTGACGACGCAGAGCACGCCGGCCACCGTTCCGTCCGCCGCCGGAACCGGAGAATAGGAGATGTCGAAGGTCACCGTTTCGGGATGGCCCTTCCGCTCGATGTAGAAGGCCCGGTCCTTGGCCGCGATCACCTCCCCTTCCAGCCGGACCCGGTCCAGCAGGGGGCGCAGGTCGTCCCAGAGTTCGCTCCAGTAAAGCCGCGCCGGACGCCCGAAGGCGGCCGGATGCTTCACCCCGATCGTGGGCGCATAGGTGTCGTTGTACAGCGCCACGTAGTCCGGCCCCCAGAACAGCACGATCTGGACGGCGGCCTTTTCGACCGTTTCCATGACGACCCGCAATTCGACCGGCCAAGACCCGACGGGACCCAGGGGGGAGTCGGAGGGGAAAGCCGCGAGAAGGTCGCGCACCGTCGGTGACGTCACGTCGTGTCCAGTCATGGGAAGGATCGGAATCGTAAAGGCCGAAACTAGTGCGATCCGCCGAAAGGTCTACCACTCGCGACGCCATAGCCGCGGAAGATCGTCTTGCCGCCGGGGAGGATTGCCGATGTATTGGCCCGAACCGACCGCATCCGAAAGACCCCCATGACGCCGCACCTTGCCGGAACCGCCGCCATCCTTTTCGCGGCCATTGTCTGGGGCACGACCGGAACCGCCGCCACCTTCGCACCCGGCGTCGGCGCGGCCGCCGTCGGGGCGGCGGCCATGGGCTTGGGCGGGCTCGCGCAGGCAGTGCTGGCCTTGGGCGGAATCCGCCGCCACCGATCCGCCCTGCGGGACCAGCGCCGTCTTCTGATTGCGGGGGCGCTGGCGGTGGCGATGTATCCGCTGGCCTTCTACGCCTCCATGCGGCTGGCGGGGGTGACGATCGGGACGGTGGTCACGATCGGATCGGCGCCCCTGCTGTCGGCGCTGCTGGAATACCGGCTGGACCGCGCGCCGCTGACGAAACGCTGGATGGCCGGCGCGCTGGTGGGGCTGGCGGGCATGGTCCTGATCTGTGGCGCCGAAGGGGACGGCACGGGCGGTCCCTCCGTCCCCTTGGGCGTGGCGCTTGGCCTGCTGGGCGGGCTGACCTACGCGCTCTATTCCTGGACGGCGCGGGGAATGATGCTGCGGGGCGTGCCGTCGGCGGTCGCGATGGGGGCCACCTTCGGGCTGGGCGGCTTTCTGTTGATGCCGGTGCTGGCCGTCACGGGCGGGGCGTTCTTGGCCTCATGGACCAACGCGGCGGTGGGGGTCTACATGGCGGCGGTGCCGATGTTCCTGGGCTATGTCGCCTTCGGCTACGGGCTGGCGCGGGTGCGGGCCAGCATGGCCACGACGCTGACGCTGCTGGAGCCGGTGGTGGCCGCCCTTCTGGCGGTGGTCGTCGTGGGGGAACGGCTGCCACCCTTGGGGTGGCTGGGCGTGGCGCTGGTGGTGGGTTGCCTTGTGATCGTGACGATGCCCACCCCTTTGCGCCGAGAGCCCGGCCGGCAGGTCCGCCGGCCGGGCACCTTGTTCAGCCGATCGGCACGGCGCCGGTGATCACCGCGCCCAGCAGCATCAGCCCCACCAGCAGGATCGACCATTTCATGGTGAAGCGCTGGTGATCCCCGAACTCCACCTTCGCGAGGCCCACCAGCACGAAGGCCGCAGGCACCAAGGGCGACAGCATGTGCACCGGCTGGCCCACAAGGGAGGCGCGGGCGATCACCTCGGCCGGGATGCCGTATTCGGCGGCGGCCTGCGCCAGAACCGGCACCACCCCGAAGTAGAACGCATCGTTGGACAGGAAGAAGGTGAACGGTGCTGACAGGACGGCCGTGATCAGCGGGATGTACTGCCCCGCCGCGTCCGGGATCATCGCGACCACGCTTTGCGCCAGCGCGTCGGTCATGCCCGTGCCCATCATGATGCCGGTGAAGGCGCCCGCGCCGAACACCACGGCCACCACGTTCAGGACCGAACTTGCGTGCGAGGCGATGCGTTCGCGCTGGTCCGCCACGTTGGGGAAGTTCACGACCATGGCGATGGCGAAGCCCACCATGAACACCAGCGCCAGCGGGAACACGTCCGCCACCAGCAGTGCCATCATCGCGGCGGTCAGCGCGGCGTTGAAGCCCTTCAGCAGGGCCGAACGGGGCACGACCGCGCGGGTGGCCTCGTTGATCTGCTCCTCCAGGTCGGCGTCGCTGACATGGTCGAAGCGGATGGTGCCCAGGCGGCGGCGTTCCTGCAGGCCGAAATAGGCCGCGATCGCCAGCGATCCCGCGCAGGCCAGCGCGATGGCCGGGATCATCGGCACGAAGACCTGCCCCACATCCACGTGCAGCGCCGACATCACGCGCGCCGTCGGCCCGCCCCACGGCGCCACGTTGATGATGGCGTTGGGCATCACCGTGACGGCCGGAAGGATCAGCGGGTTGATGCCAAGCCGCAGGTGCAAGGGCATCATCGCCGTTACCACCAGCAGATACGTGGTCGACCCGTCCCCGTCGAGCGAGATGCACATCGACAGCGCGCAGGTGCCCACGATCACGCGCAGGGGGTCGCCATGGCACTTGCGCACCACGAACCGCACCAGCGGGTCGAACAGGCCCACGTCGATCATCAGGCCAAAATACAGGATCGCGAACAGCAGCAGCACCGCCGTGGGGGCGATCTTGCGCAGCCCGTCCATGACAAGATCGGGGATCTCGGGGCCGAAGCCCGCGATGGCGGCGAACAGGATCGGAACAAGGATAAGACCCATCAACGCCGAAAGACGTCCGGTCATGATGGCGGCCATGAAGGTGATGATCATGGCGTAGGCAAGGAATGTAAGCACGAGATCTCCTTTCACCGCCATGGGGTCATGGCGATGTCTTCGGTCTTTTCGGGGTCGGGGCGCGGAAGGGGCGGGATGTCAGGGAAGGCCCAGCTGGACGGCGCGGGTGCGGGCGTCCTGCGACATGCGGGACAACCGCTCCCTCAGCCTTGGGCCGGTCAGGGGCATGGGTTCCAGATGACGGGACGCCAGCAGGTCGTGATAGGCGGGGCTGCGCAGGACATCGTCCAGCAGCCGCTGCCAGGCCAGCACATCCGCTTGCGGAACCTGCGGGCCGGTGTAGACCCCGCGCAGAACGGGCCAGTCCAGCGGGATGCCCTGTTCGCGCGCGGTGGGGATGGCGGCCAGCGCGCCTGGCAGCCGTTCGGCCGAATGCACGGCCAGGATGCGCAGCGGGCGGCCTTCGTCGATGGAGGTCTGGCTGTCGCCCGCGTCGTTCAGGCAGGCCGCGACAAAGCCCGCGACCAGCGCCTCCATGCAGCCGCCGCCGCCTTCGAAGGCGACAAAGCGCATCCGGTCGGGATCGATGCCGGCCAGCCGCGCCATGGTGGCCGCGCGCATCCAGTCCTGCCCGCCGATCACCCCGCCGCCGCCAAGGGCCATGCGCTGCGGTTCAGCCTTCACCGCCGCCAGAAGGTCCGGCAGGCCGCGCCACGGCGCATCCGCGCGCACGACGACCGCGCCATGATCCACGGCCAGCGCGGCCAGCCATTGCACGTCGTCCAGACCGCGATCACCATAGTGACCCAGCGACAGGTTGTAGATCGAGCCTTCGGAGAAGGCGACCACAGTGGCCGGATCGGCGGGGGTCTGGTTGATCATGGCGTTGAAGGCCACGGCCCCCACCCCGCCCGGCATGAAGCGGCGGTTCACGGCAATGTCGTGCCCGGCCAGCGCGTCCGACAGAAGACGGCAGGTCAGGTCGAACCCGCCCCCCGGCTGCGCGGGGGCGATGCAGTTCACCGCGCGCGGCGGTGCCGCATGCGCAACGCTGGCCCAGACCGCCATGACGATCGACCAAAGCCAGACATGCAGGAAATGTCGGGTCGCCACCAGCTGCCCCTCCTGTCGTTCCCCTCCGGGGTGTGACCCCCGCCCTCAAGGGAAGGTGTAGCGGACGTCACCTTACAATTGGCTTTCATTTCCCCCGACAAGACGATTTTTTGACAAGGTCGATGTCAGCGGAAGCACCAGCGCCACCTCCAGCCCGCCGCCGGCGCGGTTCGCGGCGGTGAAGGTCCCGCCATGCATCCGCGCTACCGCCACGGCCAGCGACAGGCCGATCCCCGCGCCGCCCTCGCCATCCGACAGGAACCGCTCGCCCACTCGGGCCAGACGGTCGGCGGTCATGCCGGGGCCGCGGTCGGACACGGTCATCGCGGCGTGGCGGGCGCGGCGGTCCAGCCGCAGCGTGACCTCGCCGCCCGCAGGGGACAGGCGGACCGCGTTGTCCAGAAGGTTGCTCACCGCCTCGTACAGAAGGGTTTCGGCGGCGGGCAGGATCACGGGGGTGTCGGGCAGGTCCAGATCCAGCGCGATGCGCTTGCGGCGGGCGGCGGGCAGGTGCAGGAACGCCACCTCGCGCAGGACGGCCGACAGGTCCACGTCGGTCAGGGGCACCGCGCCGCTGTCCACTCGCGCCAGCGCCAGAAGCTGGCCGGTGGTGCGGGCCGTGCGGTCCACCACGGCGCGCATCGCTTCCAGCGTGGCGTGGCGTTCGGCGGGATCAGGGGTGGTCAGCGCGTAATCCAGTTGCATCCGCAGCACCGACAAGGGCGTGCGCAACTGGTGCGAGGCATCGTCGAAGAACCGCTTCTGCCCCGCCGCCTGATCGGCGTGCCGCGCCATCAGGGCGTTGAAGCTGTCGATCAGGGGCCGCACCTCGGCCGGCAGGGCCGATCCGTCCAGCGGCGACAGATCCCCCGGCGCGCGGCGGTCGAAGCGGTCGCGCAGGCGCAAAAGGGGGCGCAGCGCCATCCCCACCCCCACCACCAGAACCGCCAGCGCCGCCAGAAGCGCCGTCGCGTCGCGCCAGAAGGCCAGCCGCGCGATCCGCCCCAGAAACGCCTCACGCGAGGCGGTAGTTTCCGCCACCTCGATCAGCACGGTCTGGGGGGTGGCGGCGCCATACAGCGGCACGGCCAGCTGCTTGCGGACCGCCCCCACCCGCAGACTTTGCCCCAGAAAGGTCGCGTCAAAGAACTGCGCCTTGCGGGTGGGGGACGGCGGGTCGGGCAAACGCGTGTCGCCGATCTGCACCAGCCCGTCATCGGTGCTGACGCGGAAATACACGGTGCCCGTGGCCGCCGCCTGAAGGTTCGCGAACAGGGCATAAGGCAGCTCGATCCCAAGGCCGCCGCTTTGCACGGACAGGTCCGCCTCGATCGCGCGCAGGGCGCCGGACAGGGACCGGTCATAGGCGCTGTCGGCCAGCCGCGCGATGGCGTTCTGCGTCAGCCAGATCGACGATCCGAACACGCACAGGCTGGCCGGGATCATCCACAGCGCCAGCGTGGCGCGCAGCGACCGGACGCGGCGGTCAGGCATCCTCGGCCTCAAGGAAATAGCCAAGGCCGCGCAGGGTGACGATGCGCATGTCGTGGCCTTCCAGCTTGCGGCGCAGGCGGTGGATCAGCACCTCGATCGCTTCGGGCTGAAGATCGGCGTCCTCCCCCACAAGACGGTCGAGGATGTGGGTCTTCGACAACGGCTCCCCCACCCGCTGGATCAGAAGCTGAAGGATGGCATGTTCGCGCGGGGTCACGTGCAACGGATCGCCCGCCAGCGTGAAGCGGCGGGTCGCGTGGTCATAGGCCAGCGCGCCGCAGGAAAAGGCGCCGTTGGCGCGGCCCTGGCTGCGGCGGACAAGGGCGACCAGCCGGGCCTCCACCTCGCGCACGGCAAAGGGCTTGGACAGGAAATCGTCGGCCCCCGCGTGCAGAAGGGCGATGCGGTCCGACAGGTCGTCGCGCGCGGTCAGCACCAGAACGGGCAGCGTGCCGCCCGCCGCGCGGATGCGGGCCAGCACCTGCGCGCCGTCCAGATCCGGCAGGCCCAGATCCAGCAGCAGCACGTCGTAATCCCCCGCCAGCCCCCGCTTCACCGCCATGAGGCCGCTGTCTTCCCAATCCACGATGATCCCGTGACCGGCCAGCGACTTCACCAGCCACAGGGCCAGATCGGCATCATCCTCCACCAGCAGACAGCGCACGGTTCGTCCCCTTCTTGCAGCGGGCTGCACCTTGGTCCGAAGACCCGCCGCGCGCAAGATGGCGAAGGTTGCCGCATACCCTTCGGGCCGATAGGGTCCGGTCAGGAATCTGGAACGAAGGACCTGCCCCATGCCCACCATCCTCAGCCGTCGCGCGCTGCTTCTGACGGGGGCGGCGGGGGCCGTCACGCTGCTGCACCCCTTCACCGCGCGCGCCGCCGCCGGGCAGGCGCATCTGAGGATCCTGGCCACCACCGACCTGCACTGCAACGTCCGCCCCTACGACTACTACGCCGACAAGGGCGCCGACACGCTGGGCCTTGCGCGCACCGCCACGATCCTGGACGGCCTGCGGGCCGAGGCGGCGAACAGCCTGACCGTGGACAATGGCGATTACCTTCAGGGCAACCCGATGGGGGACTGGGCCGCGCATGGCGGCATGGCCAAAGGCGACGTGCATCCGGTGATCGCGGCCATGAACGCCGTCGGCTATGACGCGGGCACCCTGGGCAACCACGAGTTCAACTATGGCGTCCCCTTCCTCGAACGGGTGAACGCGGGCGCGACCTTCCCCGTCGTCTGCGCGAACTTCGCGCGGTCGCTGGGTGCTTCGCCGGTGGAGGATGACCTTTGGGCAAAACCTTATGTCCTTCTGGACCGCGAACTGAAGGACGGCGAGGGGCAGACCCACCCGATCCGCATCGGCATCATCGGCTTCGTGCCGCCGCAGATCCTGCAATGGGACCGCGCGAATCTGGAAGGCCGGTTCCAGACCCGCGACATCGTGGAGGCCGCGAAGGCCTGGATCCCCGTGCTGCGGAACGAAGGCGCGGATCTGGTCGTCGCCCTGTGCCATTCGGGCATCGATACGGCCGCCTATGCGCCGGGGATGGAGAACGCGGCCTATCACCTGGCGCGCGTGCCGGGGATCGACGCGCTGATCACCGGCCACGCCCATTCCACCTGGCCTTCGGACGCGTATGAGGGGGAGGGCATGGACCCCGCCACCGGCCGCATCCACGGCGGGCCCGCCGTCATGGCCGGTTTCTGGGGATCGCATCTGGGCGTGGTGGACCTGATGCTGACCCGCGACGGCGACCGCTGGACGGTGTCGGAAGGCGAATCCGCGCTGCACCCGATCGCGACGCGGGACGAGGATGGCAAGACCGTGGCGCTGGTCGGCGATTACGCCCCCGCGGTGGAGGCGACGGCCGCGGCGCATGCGGCGACGCTGGATTACATCCGCGCCGAGGTGGGCCGCACGGACGCGCCGCTTCACAGCTATTTCGCGCTGGTGGCGGACGATCCCTCGGTCCAGATCGTCAGCCTGGCGCAAAGCTGGTACGTCGCCCAGCTTCTGAAAGGGACGGAGCATGAAGGGCTGCCGATCCTGTCGGCCGCCGCCCCCTTCAAGGCGGGCGGGCGCGGCGGGCCGGACTATTACACCGATGTGCCGGTGGGGCCGGTCGCCATCAAGAACGTGTCGGACCTGTATCTGTATCCCAACACGCTGTGCGCCGTGCGGATCACGGGCGCGCAACTGACGGACTGGCTGGAACGGTCGGCCGGGGCCTTCCATCAGGTGCAGGCGGGACAAGCGGACCAGCCGCTGCTGAACCCCGACTTCCGCTCCTACAACTTCGACGTGATCGACGGGGTGACCTATCGCATCGACCTGACCCAGCCGTCCCGCTTCGACATGGAGGGGGCGCTGGCGGACGAAGGCGCGCACCGCATCGTCGATCTGGCGTGGAACGGCCAGCCCGTGACGCCCGAACAGGAATTCGTGGTGGCCACCAACAACTACCGTGCCTCGGGCGGGGGGACGTTCGCGGGGGCCGATGGCCGCACCACGATCCTGCAGGCGCCGGACGCGAACCGCGACGTGGTCGTGCGCTTCATCCAGGATCAGGAAACGATCAGCCCTTCGGCCGATGCGAACTGGACCTTTGCCCCGGCGGGCGGCGCGACCGTGCTGTTCCAGACCGGCCCCAAGGCCGTGACCTATCTGGACGAGGTGCGCGCCCGTGGTGTGGCGCTGGACCATGTGGGCCCGGCCGAAGGCGGGTTCGAGACGTTCCGCATCACGCTGTAACCTGTGGCGGGCGTTCAGCCCACCCGCAGGCTGCGGATCTGCTGGCGGATCAGCTTTCCGCCCAGGTCGAACAGCGCGAAGGACTTCTTCGCCCGCAGCCATTCGGCCAGCACGCCGTTCATCGTGATCATCATCGCGAAGGCCGCCTCCTGCGGGGTGAAGTCGGGGTCCAGCTGCCCCTGGTCCCGCGCCAGCGTCATCAGCTGCGTCAGGACGGTGAAGACATCGGCGTTCGCTTCGGCCAGCGAGGTGTCCTCGTCCAGCGCGCGCAGGTTGGCGGTCACGATTTCGAACATGCGCTGGCGGCGTTCGTCGCCCTCGAACTCGCGCAGGATCTCCTGCCCCACGCTTTCGATCAGGGCCAGCGGATCGTCGTGGCCCTCGGCGGCTGCGGCGCGTGCCATGGCGGCCTGCGGCGGATCGACCCGTTGGTTCAGGGCGCGCAACAGCTCCGACTTGTCCTTGAAGTGCCAGTAGAAGGCGCCGCGGGTGACGCCCGCCGCCCGCGACACCTTCTCGAGGCTCGTGTTCGCGATGCCATGGTTCAGGAAGACCGTCTCGGCCGCGTCCATGATGGCCTGCCGCGTCGCTTCCGCGTCATCTCGGGTTCTGCGCATGATCTGCCTTTACTTTCTCATGTCTCTTTACATACAGTGGTGGATGTATACTTTCATCCGCATGCCACCTGGACAACCGGGCGGCCCGGCACCTTGCCGGAAGGAAGGGAAAGGCTTGCATGGAACAGTCAGGTCCGCCGGAAGGCAACAGTACAGGGGTGGGTGATTTCTTCCCTGCCGCACTTGCCCCCGATCATCAAGCCCCGGCCCGCACGCCTTTCCCGACCCCCATTTCACCGGATGAACATTGCCCGGAAAAAGAACGCCACCATCAGGAAGCCCCTTCCACCGAGGTCGAAGAGCATGACGAAGCCCCGAACGAGCTGATCATCCGGCGGCGCACGGCCCTGATGGGCGTGCTGGGCACCTTTCTGACACCGATCACCGGCCTGATATCGCCGGCGCGGGCGCAAAACGGGCTGGACCAGTACGCCAAGGCCAACGAGATGCTGTCGCAGATCCCGGACATGTGCCGCGTCACGACCGCCGCCGTCGAAGGGCCCTATTACATCGATGAGCGGATCGTCCGGTCCGACATCCGCGAGGATCAGCCCGGTGTTCCACTGGAACTGGAACTTCAACTGGTCAACGCCAATGCCAGCTGCGCCCCGATCGAGGGGGCCGTCATCTCCATCTGGCACTGCAACGCCGCCGGCGAATACAGCGGCTACCTGTTCAACGACCCGAACACGGTGCCGGACCTCGCCTCGCCGGACGCGACGGGCCATGTCAAGACGGGCGACGAGGAACGCTTCCTGCGCGGCGCGCAGACCACGAACGCCGAAGGCAAGGTGACGTTCAAGACGATCGTGCCGGGCTGGTACACGCCGCGCGCCGTCCACATCCACCTTCGCGCGTTCCTGAGTGCGAGCGAGATGATCACGACGCAGCTTTACGTCCCGCAGGCGCTGGTGAATGTCATCCAGTCCACGGATCCGGCCTACGGGGATCGCGGCGTGTCCATCTACACGAACGAGGAAGATCTGGTCCGCAAGCAGAGCGGCGTCGAAGGGATGGAGGACATCCTGAAGGTGACCGTGCGCGATGACGGCTCGCTCTTCGCGTCCATGGTGCTGGGCGCGGGCAGCGTCTGATCCGCCTTCGGCGGCCCGGAAACATCCCTTTCCGGCGGACGCCCCGGCCTCCGGCGGAACCGAATGGTCCGCACGGGCGTTGCGATGCGGGGTCCTGCGCCCCGGGCCAGATGGGGTGGATGAACATGCGCAACATGGTGATCCTTGGCATCGTCGTCGTCGTGTTCGTTTTCGCGGTCGTCCTGTTCGGCAAGGATGACGGGCCGGAGACGTCGCAGCCAAGCGCGAGCCCGCACGCCATCCAGCAGGAATGACGCAACTGGAACGAGGGGATAGGATATGAGAGTGTTGACCGGAGCGATATTCGGCCTGATCGGGGCCGTATTGCTCGTGATGGGGGGATGGCTGGCCGTGCTGGGCGGCAGCGTCGCCTATCTGTTGCTGGGTGTGGCGGTCCTTGTGACCGCTCTTTTCATTTTCAGGCGGCAGCCTGCGGCGCTGACGCTGTTCGCGGCCACGATCGTGCTGTGGCTGGCGTGGTCGGTGTGGGAAGTCGGCTTCGACTGGTGGAAGCTGATGCCGCGCGGCGGCCTTGTGGTGCTGATGGGCATTTGGCTGTGGCTGCCCTTCGTGCGCAACACGCTGCACCGGGTGGAGCCTTTGGCCCGCGGAAACAACACACGCCGCGTGCCCGGCCTGCCGTTGGGTCTTGCCGTCGTGATCGCGATCGCGGTGGCCGTCTTCTCCATGTTCCGTGATCCGTCCAACATCGACGGGGAACTGCCCATCGAACGGCTGGCCGGCAACGTGAACACCGGCAACCCGATGGCCGACACCGACTGGCACCAGTACGGCCGCACGAATTACGGCCAGCGCTGGTCCCCGCTGGATCAGGTCACGACCGAGAACGTGGGCGATCTGGAAGAAGTCTGGCGCTATCAGACGGGCGACGTGAAGCGCCCCGACGACGTGAACGAGACGACCTATCAGGTCACGCCCCTTAAGGTCGGCGACCGCTTGTTCATCTGCACGCCGCACAACCTTGCCATCGCGCTGGACGCGACGACCGGCAAGGAAATCTGGCGGTTCGACGCCAATTCGGGCATGAACCCCGACCGCCAGCACCAGACCTGCCGCGGCGTCACCTATTGGGACATGGCCGCCATGCCGGCGACCCAGGCCGCGGCCCCGGCCCCGGCCGGCACGCAGGCCCCCGTTGCCCCGGCCCCCGCCGGCCCGGATACCGAGGCCCCGACCGCGCCGGGCGACACCGAAACCACGCCGGCGCCGGACGGTCCGTCCAGCTCGGAGATCGCGCAGGACGAACCGGCCCCGCCGGCGGAAAACCTGCCCGCGGACCCCACCCCGAACGAGGCCCCGGCCACCGCGACCGAGGTCTGCCCCACCCGCGTCTACCTGCCCACGGCCGATGCGCGCCTGATCGCGCTGAACGCCGAGACGGGTGAGGTGTGCTCCACCTTCGCCGACAACGGCACCCTGCGTCTGGAAGCCGGGATGCCCTACAACCCGGCGGGTTACTACTATTCCACCTCGCCCCCGGTGGCGGTGGACGGCAAGCTGATCATCGGCGGCGCCGTGAACGACAACTTCTCCATCCACTCGCAATCCGGCGTCATCCGCGCCTTTGACATCGCCACGGGCGCGCTGCTGTGGAACTGGGACAGCGGCAATCCGGACGACACCACCCCGATCGACATCGCGGGCGGCGAAACCTACACCGCGAACAGCCCCAACAGCTGGTCCGTCTTCTCGGTCGATGCGGATCGCGGGATGGTCTACATCCCCCTCGGCAATCAGGTTCCCGACCAGCTGGGCATGGGCCGGTCCGAGGCGGTGGAGGCGCATTCGTCCTCCATCGTGGCCCTCGACATCGCCTCTGGCCAGCAGCGTTGGGTGTTCCAGACCGTGCATCACGACCTGTGGGACATGGACGTGCCGGCCCAGCCGGTGTTGGTGGACCTGACGATCCAAGGCCAGTCGGTGCCCGCGCTGGTGGGCCCGACGAAACAGGGCGACATCTACGTCCTGAACCGCGAAACGGGTGAACCCATCCTTGGCGTGACGGAAGAGCCCGCCCCTGGCGGCGCGATCGCCGAGGACTTCACCGCGCCCACGCAGCCCACCTCGGCGCTGACGTTCAACCCGCCGCCGCTGCGCGAAGCGGACATGTGGGGCCTGTCGATCTTCGACCAGTTGATGTGCCGCATCGACTTCAACCGCCTGCATTACGAAGGCCGCTACACGCCGCCCTCGCTGGAAGGCACCATCGTCTATCCGGGCAACTTCGGCGTGTTCAACTGGGGCTCCATCGCGGTGGATCCGGAACGCCAGGTCATGTTCGGGATGCCGACCTACCTCGCCTTCACCTCGCGGCTTGTGCCCCGCGCGGACATTCCGCCGGCCGAGGAAGGGGCCACCGCCAGCGAACAGGGTCTGAACCGCAACGAAGGCGCGCCCTATGGTGTGGTCATGGGGCCGTTCCTTGGCGCCCTTGGCATCCCCTGCCAGGCCCCGCCATGGGGTTACGTCGCCGGTGCGAACCTCACGACCGGAGAGGTCGCGTGGAAGCACAAGAACGGCACGGTGCGCGACATGACGCCCCTGCCCTTGCAGATCGAACTGGGCGTCCCGGGCATCGGTGGTCCGATCGTCACGCGCGGCGGCGTGGCCTTCCTGGGCGCGGCCGTGGACAACTACCTGCGCGCCTATGACCTGACCACGGGCGAGCAACTGTGGAAGGCCCGCCTTCCCGCAGGCGGCCAGTCCACGCCCATGACCTATGACGTGGGCGGCAAGCAATACGTGGTGATGGTGGCCGGTGGGCACGGTTCCATCGGAACGAAGCCGGGCGACTACGTCATCGCCTATGCGCTGAAAGAGTGATGGCGGCGCGGTCGGGGGCAGCCCCGACCGCGACCCCGGAACGAAAAGCGGGCAGATCCGGTGAAGGATCTGCCCGCTTCCTTTTGCCGCGCGGGGCGCGTTACTGGTTCTGCGCGACTTGCAGGATCGGGGTGATGATCCGCACGGCGACGCGGCGGTTGCGGGCCTCGTCTCCTTCGGCCTGCACGCGCAGGTCGCTTTCACCGTAGCCCTGCACCACCATGTTTTCCGGCGGAACGTCGAAATATTCGGTCAGCGCCAGCGCCACCGATTCCGCGCGACGGTCCGACAGCGCCAGGTTCGACGCGGCCGAGCCGACGGCGTCCGTATGGCCCTCGATCAGGAACACCTCGCCCGGACGTTCGTCGTTCATGTCGCGCATCAGGGTGCCAAGGTCGGACAGTTGCTCGGCCTCCGACGCCTCCACGGCGGCGGATCCGGTGCGGAAGGTGATGTTGTCCACATCCACCACCGGCGCCATCGCACGCACCTGACGGTAATCGCGGATCTGCGACAGCGAATACAGGCGCGCATCGTCCCGCGCCGCGATCCGGTCCAGCGCGTCGCGGAGCGAGGTGCGGTCCGTGGCCGACACGCGCACATCGTCGCGCGTTTGCGGCAGGCGGGACAGGTCCACCGGTGCCGCCTGCCGCGTGTCGTCGATCAGCAGCGTCTGCGTTCCATCGGGGTTGATGCGCGCCCGGCGCAGCACGCGGCCCGAAGCGTCGCGGATCGTTTCGATCCGCGACCCGTCGCCCTGTTCCACGATCGAACGGGTGGAACCGTCGGCGTAGTTTTCCGTCCGCACGGTCGATCCGGGCTGGCGCAGCAGCGCGTCGTCGTCCTTCAGCACCTGATAGCTGCCGTCGTTCTGGCGCAGCACGACGCGGTCGCCTGTGTTCGACACCACCTCGTCGCCATTGTTCATCAGCGCGCCGACCGCCAGACCGCCAAGCGCCAGAAGGCCAACCTTCTGAAGGTTGCTCAGCCCGCCATCGTTGTCGTCGTCATCGTCGTCCTTGTCCCTGTTCGCTTCCCGCTCCTCGCCCGAGGCGGAGGTGCGGAAATCCTCGTCGCTGGAACGGGCGTTTTCTTCCGTGACCTCCGTTACGGTGGCGTTGTTCAGGGGTTCGTCGCCGGTGGCCGCCGCTGCGGCGGCCGCGGCCGCCACCGGCGCCGCATCGTCCCGCTCCAGCAGGGAATTCAGCGTGTCCACCGCCTCGGCGTCATCGCCATTGGCGGTGTCGGCGGTGGGTTTCGCTTCGGTGTCGCGGGCGGCGGGGGTTTCACGGTCGGCCGAAGGGCGGGCGGGCGGTGCCTCGGACTCGGTGGCCTCTGGTTCCTCCGCCTCGGGCGTCAGGCTGTTGCGTTCGGCCGGTGTCGCGTCCGGTTCGTCCGCTTCGGTTTCGGGGGCGTCGCGTCGGGCAGGCGCCCCCTCGGATCCGGCGGCATTGGTGTCACGGCCTTCGGGTGCTTCGGTCGCGCGGGGGGCAACCTCCTCCTCGGGGACGGCTTCGGCCGGGGCCTCCGGTTCCGTCGCCTTTGGCGTGCGGGGCGCGGGGGCTTCGTCAGGGGCTGTGGCGGGGGCGTCCCGCTCCGTCGCCTCGGGGGTGCGGGGGGCCGGGGCTTCATCGGGTGCCTCCGGCGTCTCGGCCTCGGCCGGGGCGGGTTTGCGGGCGGGGGCTTCGTCTTCGGGTTCCGGCTCCATCACCTCCATATCGGGGGTCACGGCTTGCGGAGTTTCAGGGGCGGCCTCCTCGGGCTCGGGCGCCGGGGCCTCGGCTTCGGGCGGGGCGGTTCGCGTGGGGGCGGCCACCGGCGGCACCTCGGCGGGTGCGGTTTCCTGCGCCGGAAGGCGGGCCGGCGTCATCGAGGCGAGCACGACGGACAGAACCGCCGTGGTCGTCAGAAGCCGGGAACGTAGGGATGTGCGTGTCATGGAAACTCCTCCTCCGCCCGTGGTGCGGGCTTTCCGCACGGGAAACATCCCGCCGCCTCCATCTGTTCCGCCAAAGGCGTCAGGCCGAGTCGCGTTCGATGATCCGGTATCCGATGTCGATCCGCCGCTCCGACCCTGCCACCGCGTCAATGCGCAAGATCAGCGCTTCAGCCGCGCGCTGGCCCAGCATGCTGCGGTCCACCCGCACCGTGGTCAGCGCGGGATGCAGGTCCACCGCGAAATCCTGATCGCCAAAGCCCATCAACCCCAGATCGCGGGGGACCGACAGGCCGCGTGCCTGCGCCTCGATCAGGATGCCCTGGGCCAGGACGTCGGAACTGCAGAAGATCGCGCTTTTGCCGCCCGGGGCCAGAAGGCCGTCCGCCACCAGCCGCGACAACGCGTCCCGCCCGCGCCGCAGGCTGGCAAAGCCGGGAAACAGGATCTCGTCCGGTGGGGGATGGCCCGCGGCGGCCACGGCCTCGCAAAAGGCGGTCCGGCGGCGCAGGGCGCGCGGGTCGTCGGCCGACACGACGGCAAAGCGCGTGTAGCCGCGCGCCAGCAGCCACTCTGCCGCCGCGCGGGCGGCCCCGTCATGAGAAAAGCCGACGCAGACATCGATGGGCTGCGCGCTCAGGTCCCAGACCTCCACCGTGGGAAGGGCCGCGCCTTCGATCATGCGGCGGCAGGCGGGGCTGTGATCGACGCCCGTCAGCAGCAACCCTTCGGGGCGGCGGGCCAGCGCGGTGCGGACCAGCCGGGCCTCCTCCTCGGCGTCGAAGCCGCTTTCCATCAGCATCACCTGATAGCCGCGTTCGCGCACCAGCGCGGCGAAGGTCTGGACCAGCGCGGAATAGATGATGTTGGTGATGGACGGCACGATCGCGGCCAGCATCCGGCTGCGGTTCGAGGCCAACCCCCCCGCCACCATGTTCGGGACGTATCCCGTGCGGCGGACGGCGTCCATGATCTTGTCCAGCGTCTCGGGCGACAGCTTTTCGGGATGATTGAACGCGCGTGACACGGTGGGCTGCGTGACGCCCGCGATGCGGGCGATGGTCGCCATGGTGACGGGTTCGCCCGAAGGCTCCGGTTCGGCTGCGCGCATGAGGGTCATCCTGAAGGGCGGCCGGAGGGTCGCCAGACGGTGCCCTGTCTGGCGTGCCGGACGCGAAAGTTCAATCCTCGTCGGTGAAGGCCTCCTCGCGCTTCTTGCGGATGGTGGGGGCGAGGATGCTGATGACCAGAAGAACCGCCAGCAGCAGAAGGATCGCGCTGATCGGGCGGGTCAGGAAGGTGGTCGCGTCGCCGCGCGACACCAGCATCGACCGGCGCAGATGCTCCTCCAGCATCGGACCCAGCACGAAGCCCAGAAGAAGCGGCGCCGGTTCGCAGTCGAACTTGCGCAGCAGGTAGCCGGCAAAGCCGAAGCCCGCCATCAGCCAGATGTCGAAGGTGGCGTTGTTCAGGCTGTAGACGCCGATGACGCAGAAGGCGACGATGGCCGGAAACAGGAACCCGTAGGGGATGGAGATCATCTTCACCCACAACCCGATCAGCGGCAGGTTCAGCACCAAGAGCATCAGGTTGCCGACCCACATCGACACGATCAGGCCCCAGAAGAGCACCGGCTGCTCCTCGATCACCGACGGTCCGGGCTGGATGCCCTGCATGATCAGCGCGCCGATCATCAGCGCCATCACGGGATTGGACGGGATGCCCAGCGTCAGCATCGGAATGAACGAGGTCTGGGCGCCGGCGTTGTTCGCGGCCTCGGGCGCCGCGACGCCTTCGATGGCGCCCTTGCCGAAGCGTTCGGGGGTCTTGGAGGATTTCTTTTCCAGCGCATAGGCGGCAAAGGAGGCGAGCATTGCCCCGCCCCCCGGCAGGATGCCCAGCACGGACCCGATCAGCGTGCCGCGTGTGACGGGGGCGATCATGCGTTTCAGATCGGCGCGCGTGGGCATCAGCCCCGTAACCTTCGCCAGAGAGACGGACCGCGTGTGTTCGTGTTCCAGGTTGGACAGTATCTCTCCCAGCCCGAAGACGCCCATCGCGACGATGACGAAGCTGATCCCGTCGGCCAGTTCAAACCGGCCGAAGGTGAAGCGCATTTCGCCCGTGTTCACGTCGGTGCCGATCAGGCCCAGGATCAGGCCGAACAGGACCATGCCCACCGCGTGCAGCAGCGACCCGCTGGCCAGCACGATCGACGCCACAAGGCCGAGGACCATGAGCGAGAAGTATTCGTGCGGCCCGAAGGTCAGCGCCACGGCCGACAGGGCGGGCGCGAAGAAGGCGATCAGCACGGTGGCCACGGTTCCGGCGGCAAAGGACCCGATGGCGGCGGTGGCCAGCGCCGTCCCCGCCTGCCCGTTCCGCGCCATCTGGTAGCCGTCCAGCGCGGTGACCACGCTGGAGGATTCGCCCGGAAGGTTCACGAGGATTGCGGTCGTCGATCCGCCATATTGCGCGCCATAGAAGATGCCCGCCAGCATGATGAGGGCCGTCTCCGGCGGCAGGCCGAAGGTCACCGGCAGCAGCATCGCGATGGTGGCGGTCGGCCCCAGCCCCGGCAGCACGCCGATGGCGGTGCCGAGGAAGACGCCCAAAAGGCAATAAAGCAGGTTCCAGACGGAAAACGCGGTCTGCGCGCCCAGCCAAAGGTCGGACAGGATGTCCATGGGTCAGCCTCCGAACAACGTGCCGAACATCGGCATGGGGACGCCCAACCCCTTGATGAAGACCAGCGCGCAGAAGGCCGTCAGCCCCGCTGTCGCGGCCAGTGTCGCAAGGTTCAGGCGGAAGGTGCGGCTGCCCGCGGCCGCGATCAGGATGCAGACGGGCAGCGCCACCACCAGCCCCAACCATTCCAGCGTGGCGGCGAAGAAGCAGGTGGCGCCGATCACGAACAGCGCCGGGCGCAGGTGGATGCGCTCCACCACCTCTCCGGGTCGCAGAAAGGCGCGGGCGAGGGAGATGACGCCGATCAGGATCAGCAGACCGCCGAGGACGACGGGGAAATACCCCGCCCCCATCCGCGCGCTGGTGCCCATCGGCAGGTCGCGGGCCAGCAGGATGGTCGCGCCGCCAAGGGCGACATAGATGGCCCCGGCCCAGAAATCCTTGGTGCGGTGGCTGTGCATGGCCATCGTCTCCTTGGCAGGTTTGGTGGCGGCGCCCGAAGGCGCGCGCCAATCAGTCGGCGGGGGTAATGTTGCCGGCCTTGATCACCTCGCTCCAGCGGGCGATCTCTTCGGCGACGAAGGCGTCGGCTTCCTCGGGCGTGTTGGCCAGCACCTCGAAGCCCATCTTCGTCATCTGTTCGGTCATCTGCGGCGTCTTCAGCGCAGTCGTGATGTCTTCGGCCAGCGCGGCCTTCACCTCGGCGGGAAGGCCTTTCGGCGCGGCGAAGGCCTGCCAGGAATAAACGGTCATCCCTTCGATCCCCAACTCCTTGAACGTGGGCACGTCGGGGAAATCGGGGGCGCGTTCCTCGGCGGCGATGGCCAGCATCTTCATCTTGCCGTCCCGCACGAAGCCCGCGATGGAGCCGAGGTTCTGGAACGACGCGTCCGCATGGCCACCCATCAGGTCCGTCTGTGCCGGCCCGCCGCCCTTGTAGGGAACGTGGATGCCCGAGGTGCCGGTCTGCTGCCAGAAGAGTTCCGCCGTCAGGTGATCCGACGATCCCACGCCCGAGGAGGCGAAGAGCATCGTGTCCGGCTCGGCCTTCAGCTCGGCGATCAGTTCCTCGACCGTGGTGGCTTCCAGATCGGGGCGGGTCACCAGCACGTTGGGGGTGCGGACGGCGATCGTCAGCATGTCCAGGTCTTCGCGCGGGTCGTATTGAAGGTCGGGTTGCAGCGCCGGGTTGATCCCGAAGGTGCCGATGGAGGCGGCCATGATGGTGTAGCCGTCGGGCTTGGCGCGGGCCAGCTGCGCGGCCCCCACGGCGCCGTTCGCGCCGGGCTTGTTTTCCACCACCAGCGGTTGGGCGAAGTCGGGCTGCATGATCTGGGTGGTCAGCCGGCCGATCGTGTCGCTGGCGCCACCGGGGGCGAAGGGCACGATGACGGTGACGGGCTTTGCCGGAAAGTCCTGCGCGACGGCGGGCGTGCACAGCATGGCGGCAAGGCCGAGGGCCCCGATGACGACGTTTCTCATGATATCCTCCCCTGAAGGCAGCCTCCCCGCCGCCTGATGCATACGCATGCATCACATATGGCAACGGAGACGGCGGCCTGTCAACGGAATTCGCCGGGGTTCGGAACGGGTGTGTTCGGGGAATGGGGCGCAGGACGGACGTCCCGCCGGATCGTCACGCTGCCGGGGTGAAGGAAAAGGGTCCGGCCCTGCGGCCGGACCCGCCGTCGATCAGAACGGGCTGTCTTCGAAGTAGTAGCTTTCGGCATTGTCGGGCGTGATCAGTTCCGACTGGATGATGAAGCGCCCCCGCACCGGCGCGTCCGCCGTGAAGTGCATCGCCGTCAGCTCGATCGCGGTGGAGATCATCGCGGGCGGATAGGTCACGTCCACCGGCAGCATCTTGTCCTTGTCGCGGATGCGGGCGATGATTTCCTTCATGCCAGCGCCGCCCACAACCCACATCTCGTCCGACCGGCCGGCCTGTTCGATCGCCTGAAGCGCGCCCATCGCCATGTCGTCATCGGCGGCCCAGACGGCGTCGATCTCGGGGAAGCGGGACAGGTAGTCCTGCATCACGGTGAAGGAGGTGTCGCGGTTCCAGTTGCCGTGCTCCATCCCCAGCACCTCGATCCCCGAACCTTCGAGGGCGGCGTTGAACGCCTCCACCCGCTCGTTGTCGACGGTGGAGGCGATGCCGCGCAGGACGACGATCTTGGCGCCCTCGTCCAGCGTTTCCGCGAAGTATTCACCGGCCACGCGGCCAAAGCCCTCGTTGTCGCCCGCCACGTACAGATCCTCGATCCCGTCCTGCGACAGGCCGCGATCCACCACCGTCACGAAGGTGCCGGCGTCCTTCACGCGCGCCACGGGGGCCGTCAGCGGTTCGGATTCGAAGGGCAGCACGACCAGCGCGTCGATGTTGCGGGTGGCCACCATGTCCTCGATGTCCGACACCTGCTTGGACGGGTCCGAGGCCGAGGCGATCACGAAGTCGAGGTCGGGATACTGCTCCTCCAGGCGGGTCACCGTTTCCTGCGCGTGATAGTTCAGGCCACCCGCCCAGCCATGCGTGGCCGCGGGGATGGAGATGCCGATGGTTTCGGCGCCGGCGGGCAATGCCAGCGCCAGCAGGGCCGTGGTCGCAAGGATCGTGCGGACGGTCATGGTGTTCCTCCCTATGACGTTTCAGTGGGCCTTCAGGCCGCCCCGTTGCAGGACGACGGCCAGAATAATGATGACGCCCTGGATCGCCCCGTTCAGGTAGGGCGACACAAGGTCGGTCAGGTTCAGGATGTTTCCGATCAGGCCCAGGATCAAGACGCCGACCACGGTGCCCCAGACGCGGCCGAAGCCGCCCTTCAGCATGGTGCCGCCGATGATGACCGCGGCGATCGCCTCCAGCTCCCACAACACGCCGGTCGCGGCGGAGGCCGAGCCGAGGCGCGGGACGTACATAACCGTCGCGACGCCCACGAGGATGCCCAGGAGCAGGTAGGTGGCCATGCGCACCCGCATCACGTTCACGGCGGAATACTTCGCCACCTGCTCGTTGGAGCCGATGGCCGCGCAGTGGCGGCCGAAGCGGGTGTGGCGCATGACGATTTCCCCACCAATCGCCACCAGCGCGAAGACGAGGATGGGCCAGCTGATCCCCAGCACCGTGCCGTAATAGACGGGGCGGTAGACGCCCGAAAGTTCGTAGTTCAGTGACAGGGTGCCGCCATCGGCCAGCCACGTGATGAGCGAGCGGTAGATGCCCATCGTGCCCAGCGTGACGATGAACGCCTCGATCCGGCCGCGGGTGATCAGAAGGCCGTTGATCGCGCCGCCGAACAGGCCGCTCAGCAGGCCGACAAGGATGCCGACAAGGATCACCCCCACGCCAAGGCCCATGGTGGGCAGCAGCGCGTTCATCGACAGGATCATCACCCCGGCCACGAAGGCCGCCATGGAGCCGACGGACAGGTCGAGCCCGCCGGCCGTGATGACGAAGGTCATCCCCACGGCGATGATGCCGATGAAGGCCGACCGCGCCAGCACGTTCGTGAGGTTGGAATAGCTGAGGAAGTTGTCGTTCAGCGCCATCCCGATCAGCAGAAGGACGACCAGCGCGGCCAGTGGCCCGATGGCGTGCAGGTTGACGCTGCGGCGCGGGGCCGCCTTGCGCGTGTCGACGGTGGTCATGCGGCCTCTCCCTCAAGGCCCATCGCCATGCGGACGATGGACTGTTCGTTCACATCCGCGCCCGTCACCTGCCCCGCGACCCGGCCCGCCTGCATGACGATCACGCGGTCGCACAGCCCGATCACCTCGGGCAGTTCGGAGGAGATGACGATCACGCTCAGCCCCTTTTCGGCCAGGCGATGGATGAAACGGTAGATCTGTTGCTTGGTGCCGATGTCGATGCCGCGTGTGGGTTCGTCGATGATGACGATGCGCGGACCGGTCAGCATGGTTTTCGCCAGCAGAAGCTTCTGCTGGTTGCCGCCCGACAGGTTGCCGGCCAGCACGTCGCGGTGCGGGATGCGGATGTCCCAGTCGGCGATGGCGCGGTCCAGCGCCGCATCCTCGGCGCGGCGGTCGATCAGCCCGCGCGAGAACTTCTCCAGCGAGAGGAGCGTCAGGTTTTCGCGCAGCGACTTGTTCAGAAGAAGGCCGCATTCCTTGCGGTCCTCCGTCAGGTAGACAAGACCCTGATCCAGCGCGCCGCGCATGTCTTCGGCCGCCAGCGTCGTGCCGTTCACGGTCACGGTGCCGTCGCGGGGGCGCAGGCCGGCGATGGCCTCCATCAACTCCGTCCGGCCCGATCCGACAAGGCCGGCGAAGCCGAGGATCTCGCCCTGACGCAGCTCGAAGCTCGCCTCCGTCACGAAGCGGGGGACGCGGATGTTCGTGGCCGACAGGATGACGCCGGATCCGCCCGTGCGTTTGGCGGGATACAGGTCCGACAGGTCGCGGCCCACCATGGCGCTGGCCATGTGATCCTCGGTCATGCCGTTCGCGGGGCCCGATTGCACCCGGGTGCCGTCGCGCAGGATCGTCACGCGGTCGGCCAGACGCCGCACCTCCGGCAGATTGTGCGAGGTGTAGAGGATCGCGACCCCTTCCCCCTTCAGCCGTTCGACCTGTTCGAACAGAACCCCGGTTTCCCGGTCGGTCAGCACGGCGGTGGGTTCGTCCATGATCAGCACGCGGGCGCGACGGGACAGGGCCTTCGCGATCTCCACCATCTGGCGGTCGGGGACCGAGATGTCGGAAATCCGCGCGTCGGGCGAGGCGTGGCAGTGCAGCCGGTCCAGAAGCGCCTGCGTCTGCGCGCGCATCCCCTTGTGATCAAGGAACAGGCCGCGCCGCATCTCGCGCCCAAGGAACACGTTCTGCGTGACGGTCAGGTGGGCGGCCAGATTGAACTCCTGATGGATCATCACGACGCCGGCGGCCTCGGCCTCCACCGCGCTGGACAGGGTGACGGGCTGGCCGTCGATGCGCACGGTGCCGGAGGTGGGGGACAGGAAGCCCGCCATGATCTTCATGGTGGTGGACTTGCCCGCGCCGTTTTCGCCGATCAGGGCGTGCACCTCGCCGGCGTGAAGGTCGATATCCAGACCGTGCAGCACCTCGATCGGGCCGAAGCTGCGGGTGACGGCGGCAAGCGCCAGGACAGGCGTCACGGTGCCACCCATGCGCCGTTCTGCTGCGACGACCGAAGGCAGGCGTCGATGAAGGCCATGCCGCCCAGACCGTCGGCGATGCCGGGACAGGTGGACGCCTCGCCCCGGATGGCGCGGGCGGCTTCGGCATAGATGTTGGCGAAGGCTTCGATATACCCCTCCGGATGGCCGGCAGGCACGCGTGAGACGTGGCGCGCGGCGTCCATCGCCCCCGCGCCGTTCTGCATCAGGATCTGGCGCGGCTGGCCGAAGCGGGTGAAGACCAGTTGGCCCGGCGCGTCCTGCGTCCAGTCCAGCCCGCCCTTGTCGCCGAAGACGCGCAAACGGATCGTGTTGTCATTCCCCGGCGCCACCTGGCTGGCCCAAAGGGAACCGCGCGCCCCGCCCGCAAAGCGCAGCATCGCCTGCACGTTGTCATCCACCCGCCGCCCCGGCACGAAGGAGGAGAGTTCCGCCGACAGCGCTTCCACCTCCAGCCCCGTGACGAAGGTCGCAAGATGCCAGGCGTGGGTGCCGATGTCGCCCACGGCCCCTGCCCCGGACCGCGCCGGATCCGTGCGCCAGTCGGCCTGCTTCGAGGACGCGTCCGTGGTCAGCCAGTCCTGCGCGTATTCCACCTGCACCACGCGGATCGTGCCGATCGCGCCTTCGGCCACCATGGCCCGCGCCTGCCGGATCATCGCATAGCCGGAATAGGTGTGGGTCAGAAAGAACCGGGCGGAGGATGCGGCGCAGGCGGCGGCCAGATCGCGAGCCTCCTCTTGCGTGGCGGTCAGGGGCTTGTCGCAGATGACGTGGATGCCCTGTTCCAGAAAGGCGCGCGCGGGGGCAGCGTGCATGTGGTTCGGGGTGACGATGGCCACGACCTCGATCCCGTCGGGGCGGGCGGCTTCGGCCCGCGCCATTTCGGTGAAGTCGGCGTAGATGCGGGGCAGGCCCAGATCCTCGCCGGACTGGCGGGAGCGGCCGGGATCGGACGACAGCGCCCCCGCCACCAATTCGAACTGCCCATCCAGCCGCGCCGCCATGCGGTGCACATTGCCGATGAAGGCCCCGCTGCCGCCGCCGACCATTCCCAGACGCAGCGCCCTCATCGGTCCAGCCCCAGCATGCGGCGGTTGGCCTGCGCGTCGGTGCCGGCGGCCGCGAAGTCGTCGAAGGCGTGGGGGGTGACGCGGATGATGTGGTCCTTCACGAACTGCGCCCCTTCCCGCGCCCCATCCTCGGGGTGCTTCAGCGCGCATTCCCATTCCACGACCGCCCAGCCGTCAAAGCCCTGCGCCGTCAGCTTCGAAAAGATGGCCCCGAAGTCCACCTGCCCGTCGCCGGGGCTGCGGAACCGCCCCGCCCGATCCACCCAAGGCTGGAACCCGCCATACACGCCTTGGCGGCCCGTGGGGTTGAATTCGGCGTCCTTGACGTGGAACATGCCGATACGATCCCCGTAAATATCGAGATTTGCGAGATAATCCAGCCCCTGAAGCACGTAATGCGATGGATCGTAGAGCATCCTGGCCCGTGGGTGCTGGTTCACGCGATCAAGGAACATCTCGAAGCTGACGCCGTCGTGCAGGTCCTCGCCGGGATGGATCTCGAAGCAGACATCGACGTCGCAATCTTCGGCATGGTCCAGTATCGGGCGCCAGCGGCGGGCCAGTTCGTCGAAGGCCGTCTCGATCAACCCCGGCGGGCGTTGCGGCCAAGGGTAGATGTAGGGCCAGGCGAGGGAGCCCGAGAAGGTCGCCATCGACGTCAGGCCGAGGTTGCGCGACGCGGACAGGGTCTTCTTTACCTGATCCACGGCCCATTCCGTGCGAGCGGCGGGATTGCCCCGCACCTGCGGTGCGGCGAAGGCGTCGAACGCCTCGTCATATGCCGGATGGACGGCGACCAGCTGGCCCTGGATGTGGCTGGACAGTTCGGTGATGACGATCCCCGGCCCCGCCTGCGCCATCAGGTCGTCGCAATAGGTGGTCGAACTTGCGGCAAGATCCAGATCCAGCAGACGCGCATCGCCCGTGGGCACCTGCACGCCCAGATAACCGCATTCGGCCGCCCAGCCGGTGATGGCGGGCCAGCTGTCGAACGGAGGTTCCCCGCCCACGAACTGGGCCAGGAACAGGCCGGGGCCCTTCATGGTCTTCATTGATCCTCCCAACCCCCGATTCCACGTTTATGTAATCGGTTGCATCAACCGTGGCACAGCGTCATTCACTTTACAAGAAGATCGTGTTCGGCCAAGCCCGGCGGACCAGCAAAGGATCCTTGGATGAAGAATGGCAACGCACCGCGCGTCAGGGACATCGCCCGGATGGCCAACGTCTCGACCGCGACCGTCAGCCGTGCCCTGTCCCGCCCCGACCTCGTGTCCCCCTCCACGCGGGAAGCGGTGCTGAAGGCCGTGGCGGATGCGGGCTACACGGTGAACGTGGCCGCGCGCAACTTGCGGCGCCAGCGGACGGGCAGCGTTCTGGCCTTGGTGCCGAACCTGGCGAACCCGTTCTTCTCCAACATCATCGCGGGCATCAACTCCGTCCTGCGGACGCGTGGCCTGACGCTGCTGGTCGCGGACACGCAGGGCGGCCCCGATGTGCACGCGCAGCTGGGCGCCCTCGCCCACAGTTCGCGCGCCGACGGGTTGATCGTTCTGGACGGAAGCCTGCCCATGTCGATCCTGACCCAACCCGCCTGCCCGCCCGTGGTCCAGGCTTGCGAATGGATCGACGGCCTGGCCGCCCCCCGGGTGATGGCCGACAATCGCGGGGGCGCGGCCTTGGCCGTCCGGCATCTGATCGAACTGGGTCATCGGCGCATTGCGGAAGTGACCGGCCCGGCCGGCAACACCCTGACGGTGGAACGGTCCAAAGGCGTCCGCGACGCACTGGCCGAGGCGGGCGTGACGCAGCGGAACGACTGGCTTCTGGAAGGCACCTTCTCGCTCGGCTCCGGCCAGCAGGCGGCGCGGACGCTTCTGGCGATGAAGGACCGGCCCGACGCCGTCCTTTGCCACAATGACGAGATGGCCTGCGGGCTGATGGGAGAGCTTCAGCGCACAGGCATCCGCGTGCCCGAAGACATCTCGGTCATCGGCTTTGACAACATCGACATGGCCGCGCATGTCACGCCCGGACTGACGACGGTCCAGCAGCATCGGGTCGACATCGGTGCCAAGGCGGCGGATGTGCTTCTTGAGCTCATGGAGAACGGAAGTCCGGTGGACACGACCCAAATGCCCGTGCACCTTGTGATCCGACGCAGTACGGCCGCCCGATGAGGAAGAGTTGACAGCTGTCAACTTGGCACCGCCTTGGGACTGACCTGCAACGCCCGCACCATGGCGCTCGCGTCGAAGCTGCCCGCGCGCGCCTTGGACACCAGCGTTCGCAGATACGCCCCGGGGCGCTGGATACGGCCAAACCTTTGCAGGATGCACAATACGGCTGTGGCGGCCTGGCTCGGCCCCATATGCTGCTCCGCCTGTCGCCACACGTCCGGAGTTATGCCCATCATCGGGCAGAGCTTTTGGGCCGTGTCCTGCATCCCGCGCCACGTCGTGATGGGACTCTGCGCATAATCCGCACTGTCGGGACATGCGGACAGGATCGTGTCCAGGCACAAGGACGGCTTTTTGCCCGTGTCTACGCGCGTTCCAGATTCAGATAGAGTTTTGTTTGAACTCTGTATGTGCCGCTCAATCTGGCTGTCATTGCCGCCCGGATGTTCTGCAGCAAGGGGCAGGTGAGAGAGTGCTTGATGCGCGAGATGGGCCGCTTCGGCCGTCAACTCCCGCATGTCGGTCAACGAAAGCTTGCGTCGCAGCCTGCGTTGAAGGTCCAGCAGGGCCAGCGTCCGCTCCTCGTGAGCCGGCAGCTGCGATGCATCGCGCAGATGCAATACGGCAGCCTCCCGCAGAAGCTGAAGTTCTTCGGCCTCGGCCTCGGCGTGTCGAGCAGCGGTCATGATCTCCTCACTGCGCACCAGCAGGGGGCGCAGGTCGAAGCCGAAAGCGCGGGAGATGCCGCCGGTCGCGTCGCGGCGGGCGAAGCGTTTTCCGTTGGGGCTGTCGTGGCGCAGGATCAGTCCTGCCGTCACCAAGGCGGCCAGATGACGGCGCAAGGTGCTTTCGGGCATTCCGTGCAGCCGTTCCGACAGGCGCGCGTTCGATGGGAATACGATCAGGGATACGTCGGCGGCGAGGATCGGGGTGGGAAGGAAGGACAGCAGGGCCTGAAGCACATGGAGATCGCGGTCGCTCACCTGGAAGCTCTTCCGGGCGACGCTAAGGTCACGCAGCAAAGCCCACTTGTCGGCGGGAACGGCAGGGCAGGGGGCATCGGCCAGCCTGCGATGTGCCGAAAGGTCAGCCGCAGCCGGACGCCGCCCGAAGGGCGTCGTGGAAATATGTTTCATCCGCATTCACGAGGATGCAAAAATCGGTCCGTCGGACAGACGGGTGTTGACAGCTGTCAACTTTTGCCGTTACGTGCGAGTGCTTAGATCGACGAAACGGCCTCTCGGGATGTCATGTCCTGGGGGGCTTTTCTTTTGCGGTCCCTTGTCGTGCCTCCTGTGTTGATGTTGCTTTTATTCTCCGCGGCCGGAAAGCCAGTCGCGGTGAAGCCGGTCCATGTTCGCGACAAGCCAGTCGTCAAAGCCGTTCGCCTTGTCGCGCGCGATGTTCAATGTGGTCGTCCGCGCACCACGCGTGACTTCGCCCAGCGGCGTGCCATCCGCGCCGGTCAGCACGGGGCGTTCGGCGGGTTTTGGCGGGGCGCTGACATGGGTCAGGACCGCCTCGAACCGCGCATCGGACGCGTCGCCCTTGGCCGCCCCCACCAGGGACGGGACGTCCATGTCCTTGATGCGCGTGGCCAGCGTCAGCCACCGGTCGCGGCCGATACCGGGGGCCGCGCCGATGGCCGTCAGAAGGGCAGGGGGGATGGCGTCCGCGATGGACAACATGCGCGAAATCAACGTCTTGTCGATCTGGAGGGCGTCGCAGATCACCTTGCGGTCGAAGCCGCTGTCGCGCATGTGGCGGGCGAAGTTCGCCTTCTCGATGAAGGACAGGTCCTTGCGCGCGGTGTTTTCCTGCCCCTGCGCCACGATCAGGTCGCGGTCGTTCAGCTCCCGCACCATGGCCTTCACGGGCTGGTTCAGCAGCTTCATCGCGGCCACGCGGCGGCGGCCATAGACGATCTCGTACCGCCCCTCGGTGTTGGGGGAATGGCGCAGAAGGACAGGGACCTGCTGGCCATATTCGCGCATGGATTCGGCCAGAAGCGCGATGCCGTCCGGATCTTCATCCAGACGGTCGCGCAGGCCGGCATGGTCTATCATATCGACGGGAACCTCGATAACGGAACGGTTCCGCAGGTCCGCGATCGATTGGCTGACCGCCCCGATGGCGCCCTTCGTCACCCGCGGCTGCGCCGACAGGGCAGGGGGATTGGCCGAGGGGGTCAGGAGGCCCTTCAGAAGATCCTTGCGCGCCATCACGTCACCCCTTTCCGGCCCCAGGCCTGCTGGATCAGCGCCTCGATCTCGCCGTTGACGGCGTTCAGGCTTTCCATCGCGCGTTCGTAGGTGGACCGGGTGAACTGCCCCCGTTCCACCTCGTAGAGGGTCTGCTTGGTGATGCCCGCGTCCGAGATGGCGGTCGATTTCAGCACCGGATGGTTCAGCACATGCTCGCCGAACATCGACCGCATGAAGGACACCATCTGGTTCTGCGGCCCGTCGCCGGGCTCGTACCGCGTCACGACATAGCGCAGCCAGTCATAGCTCATGTTGCCACCCGCCTCGGCCACGACGCCAAGGAGGTTGGAGGTCATCAGTAGGAACTGGCACATCGACATGACGTCCAGCATCTGCGGGTGCACGGTGACGAGAACCGCCGTGGCGGCCGAAAGCGCGGACATGGTCAGGTACCCCAACTGCGGCGGGCAGTCGATCACGACCACGTCGTAATCGTCCTGCACCTCGGCCAGCTTGTCGCCCACGCGGGTAAAGAAGAACTGAGCCGACCGTTCGGCCAGCGCGCGCGGGGTTTCGTGCTCGAACTCCATCAGGTCGAGGTTGCCGGGGATGATGTCCAGCCCGGGGAAGTAGCTTTTGCGAATCACGTCGCGCAGGGGCAGGGGATCTTCGTATCGGATCGCATCATACAGCGTGCCGCCATCGATCAGGTCGAATTCGGGCTGGAACCCGTGCAAGGCCGAAAAGCTGGCCTGCGGATCCAGATCCACCGCCAGCACCCGGTATCCGTCCAGCGCCAGCTTCTGCGCCAGATGGGCGGCCGTCGTGGTCTTGCCCGATCCGCCCTTGAAGTTGATGACGGTGATGACCTGAAGATGGTCGTCCTTGCGGCGCCCGGGAATGTAGGTTCCGGGTGTTTTCGTCCCCTTTTCAAGGAGTTGGCGAAGATCCTGCACGTCCGTCAGGCTGTAATAGCGCCGCCCGCCCGCCCGCGTTTCGGGGCTGGGACCGCGCCCGTCCAGATGCAGCTTGCGCAGATAGGCGTCCTTGACGCCCAGAAGGTCCGCCACTTCGCCGCTGGTGAACTTGCGCAATTCCTTGCTGGCATCCGGGGGGAAAAGCTGTTCACGATGCGCCTGAAGCCGTTCGGACAGCCGCTGGGCGTGTTCGCCCACCAGAACGTCGATTCGTTCCTGACGCTTCATCTTCGCCCCTTGTGGTTCAGCGTGTGTTACGCTTGAACTCGTGATATCTGCTTCTTGCCGTAAGTGAATGAGGGAGAATCCGGATTCGGGCAAGGGGTTTTTCAAGTTCGGCCGCGCAAAACCGGCCAGAAGGCCGCCGCCCCTGCACGGCTTGCGAACGGACACGGTCACGCTTTCAAATCTGCGAAGGTTGACTTTCAATCAGCCGAACGTCAGATTTCAACCGGCCGACGCCTGTCAAAGGATTCTTCGATGTTTCAACGTCACGCCGCCGCCCGCATCGCCGAGGCGCTGGAGGACACGCGGGTCGTTCTGATCTCCGGCCCCCGCCAGTCGGGCAAGACGACGCTGGCCGAGGGGCTGGCGGCCAAGGGGCGGGCCTTCTTCACGCTGGACGATCCCACCACGCTGGAGGCCGCACGCACCGATCCCGTGGGCTTCCTGCGCGGCCTTGACCGCGTGGTCATCGACGAGGTGCAGCGCGCCCCCGGCCTTCTTCTGGCCATCAAGACCGAGGTGGACCGCGACCGCCGTCCCGGACGCTTCCTGCTGACCGGCTCCGCCAACCTGATGACCCTGCCGAAGGTCGCCGATTCACTGGCGGGGAGGATGGAGACGGTGCCCCTTCTTCCTCTCTCGCGCGGAGAGATCCTGGGCCGCAAGTCCAGCTTCCTCGACAAGCTGCTGACCGGCCGTCCGGCCACGGTGGGCGACCTGATCCTGGGGCAGGACCTGGTGGAGATGGTGCTTTGCGGCGGCTATCCCGAGGCCGTGGCGCGGACGCGCTGGAGCCGGCGGCAGGACTGGTACCTGAACTATGTCGACGCCCTCGTGCAGCGCGACGTCCGCGACATCGCCGAGATCGAGAAGCTGGGCCTTCTGCCGCGCCTTCTGCGGATGATGGGGGAACATTCGGGGCAGCTCGTCAACGCCTCGGCGCTTGGCGCGCAAGTGGACCTGAACCACGTCACCACCCTGAAATACATGCGCCTGTTCGAAAGCCTGTTTCTCGTGGACACGCTGCCGCCCTGGTTCAACAACCGCATCAAGCGGCTGGTGAAATCGCCGAAGCTGCATTTTCTGGACGCGGGCCTTCTGGCGGCCCTGCGGGATCTCTCGCCCGAGCGCGTGCGGCAGGACCGGCCCGCCTTCGGCGCGGTGCTGGAAACCTTCGTCTTTTCCGAACTCCGCAAGATCGCGACGTGGAGCGACGAGCGCCCCACCTTCGGCCATTTCCGCGACAAGGACCAGACCGAGGTCGACATCGTGCTGGAAACCCGCCGCGGCACCGTGGCGGGGGTGGAGATCAAGGCCTCCGCCACCGTGCGGGCGGAGGATTTCAAGGGGCTGCGCAAGCTCGCCACCGCGCTGGAGGATCGCTTCGTCCAAGGCGTGGTGCTGTATGACGGCGACCGCGTGGTGCCTTTCGGCGAAAAGCTGTTCGCGGTGCCGCTGTCCAGCCTCTGGTCCGACGGATAGGGATCAGAAGGCGGCGCGATAGATGGCCAGCACGTCCTCCACGCTCATGTCCCGGGGGTTGTTGTTCATCAGCCGGCGGATGGCATGGGCGTCGGCGGCGAAACGGGGAAGCTGATCTTCCGTCGCGCCATGGGCCGACAGGCGCATCTCCACCCCCAGGTCCGCGCAGAAGCGGTGGGCGGCTTCGGCCAGATCGCCCGTCAGACCAAGCGCACGCGCCACTTCGGCCGTCTTGTCGGGCACCGACTCCTCGTTGAAGGCCAGCACATGCGGGAAGATGATCGCGTTGGCCAAGCCATGCGGCAGGTGCAGCAGCGTGCCCAGCGGATAGGCCAGCGCATGCCCCGCCGCCGTGTTGACCGGTCCAAGGCAGATCCCGCCATAGAAGGAGGCGAGCATCATCCCCTCCCGCGCCTCGGTGTCCGTGCCGTCCTGCACCGCGCGTTTAAGGAAGCGGCCCACAAGGCCGATCCCCATGCGGGCGAAGCCGTCGATCACGGGGTGGGCGTTGATGTTGGTGAAGGCCTCCACGCAATGGGCCATGGCGTCGATGCCGGTGGCGGCCGTGACGGCGGGCGGCACGCTGAAGGTCAGGACCGGATCAAGCACGGCCAGATCCGCGATCAGATGCGGGCTTTCCACGGCGATCTTGGCGCCCGCGCCCGGATCGGTGATCAGCGCGCGGATGCCGGCTTCGGACCCCGTGCCGGCGGTGGTGGCGACCTGCACCAGCGCGGTGCGCCGGCCCGCCACCTTGTTCGGACCGGCCACATCGGCCAGCGTCTGTTCGCCGTCCCACAGCGCGGCCACCAGCTTCGCCACGTCCATGGCCGACCCGCCGCCAAGGCCCACGACCAGATCGGGACGCGCGGCACGGGCCGCCGTCAGCGCCGCCTCAAGGCAGGCGATGTCCGGTTCCCCCGGCAGGTCGTCGAAGATCGTGATCTGCCCTGTCAGGCCCAGCTTGTCGGCGAAGGCGGCCGTGTGCGGCGTGGCCAGCACGAAGGCGCGTTGGGCCGCAAAGACCTCCCCCACGCGGGCCGAGGCGCCGGCCCCGATCTCCAGTCGCTTGGGCAGGTGGATGGTGATGTTCCTCATGCTGCTTTCCCCGCGACCAGCTTGCGCGCATAGGCGATGGCCTCGATCATGTTGCCGTGGTTCGCGATGCCCTTGCCCGCGATGTCGAAGGCCGTCCCGTGATCGACCGAGGTGCGGTCGATCGGCAGCTCGACCGAGACGTTGACCGCCGTGTCGAAGGCCACCAGCTTGATCGGGATGTGCCCCTGGTCGTGATACTGCGCGACCACCAGGTCGAAGGCGCCGGAAAAGGCGCGGTGGAACACCGTGTCGGCCGAAATAGGGCCCGACGCGTCGATTCCTTCGGCGCGCGCGGCGGCGACGGCGGGGGCGATCTGGTCCACATCCTCGGTCCCGAACAACCCGTTTTCGCCGCAATGGGGGTTGATGCCCGCCACCGCGATGCGCGGGGCCGCGATGCCGATGCGCTTCAGGTGGGCGTTGCCGGCGCGGATCGTGGCCAGCACGCGTTCCGTCGTCGCCCGCCGGATCGCCTCGGACAAGGAGACATGGGTGGAGACGTGGATCACCTTCAGCTTTTCCGAAGCCAACAGCATGTAGGCCGCGGCCGATCCGGTCAGCGACCGCAGCATTCCCGTGTGGCCGTCATAGTGGTGACCGGCGGCGTTCAGCGCTTCCTTGTTGATGGGGGCGGTGACGATGCAGCCGATCTTGCCCGCCTGCGCGTCCCGCACCGCCTGTTCGATGAAGCGGAAGGCCGCGTCCCCCGCCACGGGCGACAGCTGGCCCCAGGGCAGGGGGGCGCCTTCGATGGGCAGGTCCACGACATGCCCCTCAAGTTCCACATCGCAGCCGACGGCGACCTTGGCCGCTTCCAGCGTGGCGCGGTTGCCATAGATCAGGGTGCGGGCGCGGTCGGCGGGCGACATCCCGGCCAATGCCTTCACGCTGATTTCGGGGCCGACGCCCGCGGGGTCGCCCATGGTGATGCCGATGGTGTCGCTCATGCAAGCCTCGTCGCGTTGGCCGCCCAGCCCGGCGACAGCCGGACGTATCTGATGGCGCGGCGGTGGTAGGTGTAGGTGATGTGCAGCGTCCCGTCCGGGCCCTCCAGAAGCCAGGGATAGGACATTTCCTTGTTCCGCCCGTCGGTGGAATCGTTCGACGTGCAGGTGCCGGGGCCGTCTTCCACGATCAGGCGGTCGGGGAAGGTGCGCCCGCCATCCGACGACAGGCACACCGCCACCGGCGCGCGCGGCACGCCCCAGACGGGCACGCATCCCCCCGTGGGGTCGGCGTCGGGGCGGTCGTCCTCCTCCCCCAGCTCGTCATAAAGCGAGGCGCGCCGGTCGGTGCTGGTCGCGGCCGAGGACAGGTTGCAGATCAGCGCGATGCGCCCGTCCGCGATCCGTGTGGCCGCGATGGAGGAGTTGTTGTTCGGCAGATCCGTCGCCTCGGGTGCCGACCAGTGGCGGCCGTCCCTGCTGTCGCTGCGGAAGACGTGGTCGGCCTGACGGCGGCGGAAGAAGGCGGACATGGCGCCGTCCATGGGCACCGGGCTCATGTGGACGGAACCGATGGAGCCTTCCACCGCCTCCAGCTGCCATGTCTGGCCCTGGTCGAGGGAGATGCCCATGGCGGCGTCGTCATGGCTGCCGTTCCACTTCTGACCGGGGCGGGACGCGCAGCGAAAGATCGGCAACAGCCAGCCGCCATCGTCGCGCACGACCACGTTGCCGCGCACGAAGCAGCCGCGCGGCAGGTCCAGATAGCGCCCTTCACCGACAGTCACGCCGTCCGCATCGCGCGTCAGGTGCGCCATGCGGATGCGGCATTCGTCCTGGTTGCCCGAGGGCTGGGAGGTGTGGAACAGCCACATCCGCCCGTCCGGCGCGTGGAACACGACGGGGTTCTGTTCGGAATGGTCAGGATCATGGCTCAGCACCCGGACCGAGCCCCATTGATCCGCGCCCGCCGGCAGAAGGCTGCCATGGATGGAGATGTCGGATTTCCCTTCCAGCGTGCCGCCGAACCACACGCACAGCAGCGCGCCATCCGGCATCAGCGACAGGAATGAGGCGTGGTTCTGGATCATGGGCGAGGGCAGGAACCCTTCCGCCCGCTCCGGCGACACAGGCGTCACGCGCCCCGTCATCGCCTGGGCGATCTGCTCCGGCGTCATCGAATCCTCCTCCTCCATCCTTGCCCCGACAGTCAACGCGTAACAACAGGTTGTCAAGTTGAAGCGTAGTTTCTTCTTGGCGTGGCAGCCTTCATGCGTTTCCAGAAGTGATGAAATAAAGGGTTATATACCTTCGTTTTCCGGACATCTCCGCATTTACACAAACCGACATTGACAACTTTGTACCCCCGGCGCATGTTCTTTCCGCAGATGGGGAGGGTCCGGAGGAGGAGCTTCATGCCCGCGTCCCGCATCGCCTTGGGAGGTTTGTGATGAAGACTACGCTTGCGCTTGGCGCGCTGATGCTCGCCGCCGGACTGGCGCCCGTGCACGCCGCCGACACCGACATCAGGATCGTTCTCAGCGAGGAACTGGACCTGATGGAGCCGTGCATGGCCACGCGGTCCAACATCGGCCGCGTGATCCTGCAGAACATCAACGAAACGCTGACGGAATACGACACGCGCGGCGGCCAGGGCGTCATCCCCCGCCTTGCGACCAGCTGGGAACAGAAGGACGATGGCGGCTGGCGTTTCCACCTGCGCGACGGGGTGACCTTCTCGGACGGGTCGACCTTCGACGCGGCGGACGTGAAGCATTCCTTCGACCGCGCGATGAGCGACCAGATCAGCTGCGAAACGCCGCGCTATTTCGGCGGCATGACGGTGGAGGCGACGGTGGTCGACGACAAGACCGTCGATTTCAGCGCCGATCCCGTGCAGCCGATCCTGCCGCTGCTGCTGTCGCTGGTCACGATCGTCCCGTCCGAAACCCCGATCGAATTCACGCGCCAGCCCGTCGGCACCGGCCCTTACGAGCTGACCGACTGGTCCCCCGGCCAGCAGATCGTTCTGACCCGCCGCGACGGCTATTGGGGCGAACAGCCCAAGGTCACCTCGGCCACCTACCTGTTCCGGACCGACCCGTCCGTCCGCGCCGCCATGGTCGCGGCGGGGGAGGCGGACCTCGCCCCCTCCATCGCAGATCTGGACGCCACGAACGAGGCGACGGATTTCAGCTACCTCAATTCTGAGACCGTCTACATCCGGCTGGATCACACGGTGGCCCCGGTCAACGACCTGCGGGTGCGCAAGGCGCTGAAGATGGCCATCGACCGCGAAGCGTTCATCGGCACCGTCATGGCCGACGGCACGCTGCTGGCCACCGCGCTGGTGCCGCCGACGACGGCGGGCTGGAACCCGGACGTGGAACCCACCGCCTATGATCCCGAAGGCGCGAAAGCCCTGCTGGAGGAAGCCCGCGCCGATGGCGTGCCGGTGGACACGCCCATCAAGCTGATCGCGCGCACCGGCAACTTCCCCGCCGTGACCGAGGTGGGCGAGGCCATCCAGCAGATGCTGACCGATGCCGGCTTCAACATCGAGCTGCAGTTCCTGGAAGTGGCGGAGCACGAGCAGTATTACTCCCGCCCGTTCCCGACCAGCGCCGGCCCCTACATGCTGATGGCGATGCATGACAACGACAAGGGCGACCCGGTCTTCACCATGTTCTTCAAGTATGACAGCGAAGGCCGCCAGTCCGGCACCCACGATCCGAAGGCCGACGAGTTGATCGCCGCCGCCTCCGCCGCCACGGGGGAGGAGCGGGCGAAGCTCTGGTCCGAACTGATGGCCTATCTGTACACCGACATCGCCGCCGACATCCCGCTGTTCCACACGGTCGGGTTCACACGGGTTGGCGAAAACCTTGACTTCAAGCCCACGATCGCCACGAACTCGCAACTGCAACTGTCGCAGATCGGGTTCAAGTGATCCACCAGATCCCGGGCGACCTCCACGCCCGGGACCCATTCCCCAAGGACATAAGATGACCCAAGACGCGTTCGTGGCCCTTGTCACCTGCTTTCATGATGACGAGACGATCAATTTCGACGCCACCCGGCGCCAGGTCCGCCGCCAGGTGGACGCCGGCAACAACATCATGTGCGCGGGCACCAATGGCGACTTCACCGCCCTGACCTTCGACGAAAAGGTCGCCCTGACCGGAGCCGTGGTGGAGGAAGTGGCCGGACGTGCGAAGGTCATCGTGAACGCCGGAATGCCCGCCACGTATGAGACGGTGAAGCTGGCGCGCGCGTTCGACCGGCTTGGCGTGGACGGCATCGCGGTCATCACGCCCTTCTTCATCGCCTGCACGCAGGACGGGATGGTGCGCCACTTCACCGCCGTTGCCGATGCGGTGACGACGCCCGTCTATCTTTACGACATCCCGGCCCGCACCCAGAACCACATCGAACCGGCGACAGCAAAGGCGCTGGCCGATCATCCGAACATCGCGGGCATCAAGGATTCCGGCGGCGCGCAGGAGACGCTGGAGGCCTATCTTCAGGTGGGCCGCGAAAAGCCGGCCTTTGCCGTCTATTCAGGCCCCGACCATCTGGTGCACTGGTCGCTGATGAACGGCGCGGCGGGCTGCATTTCCGGCCTTGGCAACGTCATGCCCGACGTGCTGGCCGCCATCCTGCGCGCCCACAATGCGGGCGATCACGCCGAGGCGGAGCGTCAGCAGGAGATCTTCGGCAACTTCCGCAAGGACCTTTACGCCCTTGGCTATCCGCCGGCGCTGGTGAAGCGCGCGCTGTTCCTGATCGACCCGTCGGTCGGGGCCAGCCGGCAGCCGGCGCTGCTGCCGGACGCCGAGCAGGACCGCAAGATCACCGCGATCCTGCAGAAATACGCGCTGGTCTAGGGGGCGGGGCGCGGGATAAGGACCCTCGAATGCACAGCGACACGCTTCCCCTTCTGGCGATCATCGCCGACGACCTGACCGGCGCGCTGGACGCGGCCGCCCCCTTTGCGGGCCGCGGCCTGCGGGTGGAGGTGGCGCTGTCCCCCGACGCCGTTCCCGAAGCCGTGGACACGGGCGCGCAGGTGATTTCCGTCAGCACCCGTTCGCGTGAGGTGGGGGCGGAGGCCGCGCGCGCGGCGGTGAAGACGGCGCTGGCGGGGCTGCCCGCCGGGGCGCGCCTGTTCAAGAAGGTGGATTCGCGCCTGAAGGGCAACATCGCGGCGGAGCTTTCGGCCTTTCCGGACGGCCCCGCGCTGGCCGCCCCCGCCATTCCCGATCTGGGCCGCGTGGTGCAGGACGGCCGCGTGGCGGGCTTCGGCGTGGCCGATCCCATCGCCGTCGCCTCCCGCCTTGGTCGCCCCGCCGCCATTCCCGACACCGCGACCGAGGAGGAGATGCGCGCCGCATTGGCCCATGCGGGCGACGCGCTGCTGATCGGCGCGCGGGGGCTGGCACGCGCGCTGGCCGTCCAGCTGACGGGGCAAAAGGACGAGGACGCCCCCGCGCTGGCCGGTCCGCGCGGGATGCTGATCGTGGGATCGCGCGACCCGATCACGCTGGCACAGCTGGCGGCGCTGGAGGGGGTGAGGCCGGTGCAGGCGCCGAACGGCATGATCCCCGAAACGCCTACGGCGGACATCACCCTGATCCAGGCCACGCAAGGCGATGACAGGGTGGACGGAACCGTCGTGGCCGCCAACCTCGCCCACGGGCTGCGCGCCCTGCCGACCCCCGACACCCTGTTCCTGACCGGTGGCGCCACGGCCGAGGCGGTCCTGTCCGCCCAAGGCATCCGCACCCTGCGCCTTCTGGGCGAGGCGTTGCCCGGGCTTCCCGTGGCGCAGGCGGCCGGCATGACCATCGTCGCGAAATCCGGCGGCTTCGGGGCCGAAGACACGCTGGCCTGCGTGATCCGCATGATCCGGGAGGGGTAGGATGCAACTCGCACCGCAATCGGGCCGCAAGAGCCTTGCCGAACTCGTTTTTGACCGGATGCAGAAAGCGATCAAGTCCGGCGCCTACCAGGCCGACGAACGCCTGCCGACGGAGCATGAGCTGGCGGCGGAGTTCGAAGTTTCCCGCCCCGTGGTGCGCGAGGCTTTGCGCCGGCTGCGCGATCAGGGGCTGATCTATTCGCGGCAGGGCGCGGGCAGCTTCGTGCGCGCCATCGGGCTGAAGCAACCCTTGGGCTTCGGAGCGTTGGAAAACGTGGCCGACCTGCTGAACTGCTACGAATTCCGCATCACGATGGAGCCGGAGGCCACCGCCTGCGCCGCCTTGCGTCACGAGCCGGCTGATCTGGCCCCACTGGCCGCGGCGTTGGACCTGATGCGCGACGCGACGAATCGCCAGTCCCATCGCGCGGACGCGGACTTCCAATTCCACCTTGCCATCGCGCACCTGTCAGGCAACCCCTATTTCGCCACCGCGATGGAGGCGCTGGAGGATCATATCGCCGCCGGGATGCGCTTCCACGGCGCTTCTATCAAACGCGAAACCAGCGGCCTGTCGCAGGTATTTCTGGAGCATTCGGAGATCTTCGCCGCCATCCGCGACCGTGACGCCGACGCGGCGCGCCGCCTGATGCGCGCCCACCTGATCGGATCGCAGGATCGCGTCTTCGGGAAGCGGACGCCGGCGCGGGGTTAAAGCCCTTCCAGCTCCTCGGGCGGGATCAGCGCACCGCGATGGCCCACCACCTTCATCGCGACGGCATGGCCGCGCCGGGCGGCCTCCTCGGCCGACGCACCGGTCAGCCGGGCCGCCAGATAGCCGCCGTTGAAGCTGTCGCCCGCGCCGGTCGTGTCCACCGGCGTCACGCGGTCCATCGCGGGCAGGGGGCGCAGGTCGTCGCCAAGGGCCAGCGCCATGTCGGCCCCGCCATTCTTCACCAGCACCTCGGCCGCGCCAAGATTGCGATAGCGGCGGGCGGTCGCGTCCGGATCGGCATCCCCGAACCACGTCGCTTCATCATCATGCGAGGGGAGGGCGATGTCGGCCAGCCGCGCGGCTTCGGTCGTGGCGGCGCACATCGCATCCGTGGACGCCCAAAGACGCGGGCGCAGGTTCGGATCGAACACGATCCGCGCCCCTTCCGTGCGGCGCTTCGCCAGCGCCGCGAACAGCGTGGCCCGCGCCGTGTCCGTCAGGATCCCGATCGTGATGCCGGAGAAATAGATCACGTCCGCATCGGCAACACCGGCCGCCAGCCGCTCCGCGTCATCGGCCAGCGTTCGCGCGGCCGCCGTGTCGCGCCAATAGGTGAAGCTTCGTTCGCCGTCCTTCAGGTCGATCATGTAAAGCCCCGGCACGCACGCCGGATGGCGTTGGACGCGCGAGGTGTCGATCCCGCCGTCTTCCATGAACCGCAGCATCCGGTCGGACAAAGGGTCCGTGCCCACGGCGCTCAGATAGCCTACCTGCCAGTCCGTCGGCAGCAGGGCGCGCAGATACCAGGCCGTGTTCAGCGTGTCGCCGGCAAAGCCGGTGCGAAAGACGCCCGCCTCCTCCGTCCCGGACAGTTCGACCATGCATTCGCCGATGGACAGCAGCTTCATCCTCATCCCCCTCCCAGAGCCTTGGCAACGTTGTCGGACAAGCCTGCGCCCAAGACAAGGCGAAGATGCGGGGGGAACCACCTTCCTTGTCCTGCGGTTCGGTTTCCATCGGCACACGCGAAAGGTAGACAGCATGTTCCCCATGATCGCACAGCGCCCGCGGTGGCGCGCATGATCCCGCCCCGTCTTCACGCGGCCCTCGACGCGGCCTCGGTCGTGGCGCTGGCGGTGGCGCCGTCGGTGCTGCCCATGTCGTCCGCCACGAAGCGCAACCTGCGTCTGACGGCGCTTGGCCTTGCGGCCTACAGCCTTGTCACCCGCTATGACGGGCGGCACGCGGGCGGGCTGAACCTGAACGAACATCGCGTTCTGGATGCGGCGCAGGGCATGGCTTTCTTCCTTGCCGCCGCGATGCAGGACAGCCCCGCCCTGCGCGGCGCGATGGGCGGCTATGGGGCGCTGTGCCTTGGGGCGGCGGCATTGACCGCGCCGCTGGCCGCGCCGGGCGTGGCGCTGCCACCGCTGGCGCTGACCGGCGTGAAGATGGACCGCGTGACCGAGGTGGCAGCGGATCTGGCCTATCTGCGGACCGGCATCGTCAACGTCGCCTTCCTTGGCCACCCGGATCAGGGCGACTGGGTTCTGGTCGATGCGGGCCTGCCGGGCTGCGCCTCTGCCATCCTGACGGCGGCGCAGGATCGTTTCGGCGGGCGGCCCCCGGTGGCGATCCTGCTGACGCACGCGCATTTCGACCATGTGGGCGCGTTGCAGACGCTGGCCGACCATTGGGACGTGCCCGTCTACGCCCATCCGCTGGAACGCCCGCATCTGGACGGCGACGCCTCCTATCCCCCCGCCGCGCCCGAGGTGGGGGGCGGCACGATGGCCACCCTGTCGCCCTTGTTCCCGCGCGGCCCCGTGCGGCTGCGGGCGCGGGTGCGGGACCTGCCGGCGGACGGCACCCTGCCGATGCTGGACGAGTGGAGCTGGCTGCACACGCCCGGTCATACCCCCGGCCACGTGTCGTTCTGGAAGGAACGGACGCGCGTGCTGGTGGCGGGCGACGCCTTCACCACCACGCAACAAGAGTCCCTGCGCGACGCCGTGGCGCAGAAGCCGGAACTGCACGGCCCCCCCGCCTATTTCACCTCCGACTGGGCGGCGGCCGAAGCCTCGGTCCGCAAGCTGGCGGATCTGGAGCCGGACGTGATCGTGACGGGCCATGGTCCGGCGGGGGCCGGGATGCGGTTCCGCTCCGCCCTGCACCAGTTGGCGAACGGCTTTGCGCGGATCGGGCTGCCGCCCGCCAGCCGCTATCTGGGCCAGCCGGCCGAACCGGCACGTCTTCGGTGACCGGACAAAGGCCGCGGGTTCCGCGGCCTTTGTTCTTCAGGCTTTCGAACGTTCCGCGCGCAGGGCGCGGGTGGTGGCGTCGAACAGCGGGAAGGCGGCCATCTCCTCCAGCGGGACGCCCAGCTTCAGGCGCCAGTTCGGGTATTCGTCCAGCGTGCTGGGCACGTTGACGGGCTTCGTCTCTCCCACCAGATCCTCCAGCCGCGCGGCGAACAGAAGGGACGGCGTGCGGGCCATATGGCGATGCACGGCCACCACGAGCTCCTCCGGCGCGGGGCCGGGGGCGACCTTGTCGCGGGTCACAAGGCCCGATGCCGCCAGATCCCCCAGCAGTTCGCGCCGTTCGGTCGTGCGGGACGCCGCCTGCTCCTCCGCCGCCTCGGCGCTGATCAGGTCGTGCGAGGCGCGCAGCGCGATATCGTCGCCCATCCACCACCCCTGGAAGGTCGGCAGGTCATGCGTGGACAGGCAGGCCAGCGCCAGCGCCGGATAGTCGGGCGGGGGGATGTAGCCATCCTCGGTCCGTTCGAAGAAGAAGATGCGATAGGACAGGATCCCCGTCTCCTCCATCACGTCGCGGAAGCCGGGGGGGACGTTGCCCAGATCCTCCCCGATCACGAGGGTGCGGTTCTTGTTCGACGCCTCGGCCAGCGCGGTCAGCATGTCGCCGATGGGATAGCGGACATAGGTGCCTTCGGCCGGACCGGCGCCGTCGGGGATCAGGAACAGCTGCCACAGGCCCATCGCATGATCGATCCGCAGGGCGCCCGCCTGCTGCGTCGCCTGTTCCATCAACCCGCGATAGGGTGCGGCGCGGCTTTCGGCCATCCGCAGCGCCGACAAGGGGGCCAGACCCCAGTCCTGCCCGTATTCGTTGAAGTAATCCGGCGGCGCCCCGATCCGGACCGAGGACATCACATCCGGATCGCCCCAGCTGCCCGACCCGTCCGCCGCTTCCCCCACGGCAAAATCGAGGTAAAGCCCGATGTCCATTCCCGCCGCATCGCAGGTGGCGCGGGCGGCGGCCAGTTGGCGGTCGGTTTCCTGCTGCAGCCACCGGTGGAAGGCGATGTCGGCGGCGTGATCGCGGGCAAAGCCGGCCACGGCGGGACCGGCGACGTCATGGTATTCGGCGGGCCAGGCCTGCCAACCGGCGCCGTGGCCTTGGGCGGCCATGGCGGCCGACAGCGCCTCGAACAGGGCGTGGCGGTCCAGATCGGCGCGGCCCTGCGCGTGGAAGTCCGGCGGCACATCAGGGCGGCCCGCCCCTTCCCAGATCGTGCGCAGCGCCTGCATCTTCAGGGCGGTCACGGCGGGGTAATCGACCAGATCGGTGTCCCGCAAGGCGGCCAGCGCGGCCATGTCCACCATGTCGGGGCGGAAGCCCGCGACGTGGTCCACCGCGATGTAGATCGGGTTCAGGAACCGCCGGTTCGAGGGGGAGAAGGGGCTGCGGCGCGACGGGTCCGACAGGAACAGCGCGTGCAGCGGGTTCAACCCGATGAAATCCGCCCCCGCCGCGCCCAGAAGGCCGGCCAGCACCTCCAGATCCGCGAAATCGCCGATGCCCCAGTTCCGCGCCGAACGGATCTGGTACAGCTGCAACGCCACGCCCCAGACGCGCCGCCCGTCCGCCGGAAGATGGCAGCGGACGCCCCCAGGGGCGCGCAGTTCGTGCGGATGGTCCAGCGCCGGGGTGTCGCCGAAGGCCTTCACCAAGGCCTCCAGCGTCTGGCGCGGCGCGGTGTGGACGGTGCCGCCCATCCCCTCGTATTCCGGCTGGATGCCGAAGCTGCGCGCGCGTGTTTCCAGACTGTCCATTCGCCCACCGTTCTTGCCATGGCGGACCTGTTCCGCCCCGTTGGCAACGTGCCGGATCCGCGCGTTGTTCCGGGGGCCCGCGTCAGTCGTCCAGCGCCCGCACCTCATACGCCTTCAGAACGCGGCGCGCGGTCCGGCCATAGCTGTCGGGCAGGGTGCGCAGGGCGGGGAACAGGGCGAACAGCTCCTCCCGCACGGGGGCGGACAGGGCGTCGAGGCTGTAGCCGCCGGGGTGATAGCTTTCGGTGGCCGCGCCGTTGGCCCAGATCACCTCGTGCCGATCGAACAGCAGGTGGATGTAGGTGACCGCCTCCCGCTCCTCCACCGTGACGGCGGTGCCGTCGACCATGTGACGGGCGGGGGCCAGCACCTCGTCCTCGGCGAACAGAAGCTGCGCGCGATACCCTTCGATCAGCATCCGGTGCTGGGGGGAGACGAGGAGATCCGCCGTCAGGTCCGGCAAGGCGCGCGGGCGCAGCAGGATCGGGGCGAAGCGGCCCTTGCCCGGCACGGTGGAGGTGCCGATCCAGCGGATGGCCTGCGGGCCGCGGTCGCGCGTCAGCACCATGTCGCCCACCCTCAGCGACTCCACCGGACGGGTGCCGCCCAGCGTGCGGATCATCGCGCCGGGGGTGAAGCAGATGATCTGGTCCACGTCGCGGAAGGGGATGACGGTGCCGTTGGCCAGCGTGACGGTTCCCGTCTTGGCGCCCGTGGCGGAGTTGCGGCCGGTGATGTCGGTGGTGAAGCCCGTCTCCTCGCCCATGTCAAGAATGTGCTGGCCGTCGGGGGTTGTCACCTCATACGGGGACGGGGGGACGCCGATCATCGGGCTGGTGGCCAGATCCACCCTCTGCCCGCCCGTGTCGGGGCCGGCAATGTGCGCGTGGATCAGGTTGGAGCCTTCGTTTTCCCAATACACCACCTCGATCGAGTAGGTGCCGGACGGAAGCTCCACCGTGCCGCTGCGGCCCGTGAACCCCTGGTGATAGTCGTTGTCGAGGAACGCCTTGTCCTGCCCGTCCGCGTTGTGGAAGGTCACGGGGTTTCCGTCGGCGTCGCGGATCACGATGCGCGATCCGTCGTCCGAGGAGGTGTCGAAGGTGTAGGTGCCGCCTTCGGTCACGTTCAGCGTGCTGGTGTAGACGACGCCGAAGTTGTCGGGGTTGGTGTCCGTTCCCCGCACGGATTTCGCCAGCGCGTCCACCTCGAAACCCTTGGCGTAGCCCTGGCCCGTCAGCGTGCCCGAGGTGATGTCGTCCGCCTGCCCGTCGGCCGAGGTGAAGTCGTGATCGTAGAAGCGGTAGGCCCAGGAACCCTCGGCCCCGGTGGTTTGATCGGTCATGGTCGTTCCTTCGACATCGCTTGTCCTGATGCCGACGGGTTTGGCCCCCATATCTTTCCGAGGACTGAAGATCGCGCGCGGTGGGCGCAACGCAATATCAGCAATTTTACGGATGCTGCGGGGGACCGCCTTGCCATTCCCCGCGCCACGGGCCTATGGAGCCGCCATGCAAGCCTCCCTGTTCGACAGCCCCCTTTTTGGAAGCGCGGTGATCGCGGGCTTCGAATGCGGCCTTGTGCATCACGGCCGCCACGATCTTCTGCACACCACCGGCCACACCCCCGGCAGGCGGATGGCGGACCATTTCCGCATCGCGCGGGATCACGGCATGGTCACGGTGCGCGACGGGCTGGTGCCCGGCCATGACATCGGGGACCGGCTGCGCGTGGCCCATGCCGCGGGGGTGGAGGCGATCTGGGACCTGTCGCATTACCACCGCAACCACGATCCCGCCCATTGGGCCCGCAGCGTGGCCGAGGAGGCGCTGGCCATCAACGGACCGGGCCGCCTGTGGCTGTGCCCGGTCAACGAACCCTCGCTTTATCCGCGCATCGCCGGCCTGCCGTGGCACGAGGCGGTGGACATGGCGATCCTGATGGCCCGCGTCGCCCGCGATCATCACCCCGACGTGGGCATCCTGACGACCGACCCGATCATCGGTATCGGCGACCGCCAGTTCGCGGCGACGGACGCCATCGTTTCGGCGGTCCACGTGGATGTGGTGGGCGTGAACTATTACCCGCACACCGCGCGTACGGCGCTGTCGAAGGTGCTGCTGAAGACATGGCGCCGGTATGGCAAGCCGGTGATGGTGTTGGAAACCAGTTGGCATGACGGCCATCCCGTCCACCACCACCGTTACCCGAACTTCCACAAGGGCCTCTGGCTGCGGCACGTGCTGGAGGAGATGGAGATCGCCCGCCGCCGCGGCGCGGACGTGCAGGGCCTGTGCTGGTATCCGGTGATCGACTGCCCGCCCTGGCACGCGCCCCGGTCCCGCCAGAGATGGAGCCACGGGCTGATCCGGGCCGACCTGTCGGTGGACCCCCTGCTGTCGGACGCGCTAAGGCAACTGGTGTGATCATTGCACCAAGCGCAATGGATTGCTGATTATTATACGGATTATGTTCATGGTCCATCTGGGGCAGGTTGGTCTTGCAACGACATCAACCCCTTGGAAAGGACCACGGACATGACCGGCAAACTGGAACTTCTGACCGCCCTGAACAGCCAGATCATCTTCATCGACCACCAGCCGCAGATGGCCTTCGGCGTGCAGTCGATCGACCGGCAGGTCCTGAAGAACAACACCGTCGCGCTGGCCAAGGCCGCGAAGATCTTCGACATCCCGACGACGATCACCACCGTGGAAACCGAAAGCTTCTCGGGGCAGACCTATCCGGAACTGCTGGACGTGTTCCCCGACGCCCCGCTGCTGGAACGCACCTCCATGAATTCGTGGGACGACCGGAAGGTGCGCGACGCGCTGGCCGCCAATGGCCGCAAGAAGATCATCGTGTCGGGCCTGTGGACCGAGGTCTGCAACACCTCCTTCGCGCTGTCGGCGATGGCCGACACGGATTACGAGATCTACATGGTGTCCGACGCCTCGGGCGGGACCAGCAAGGAAGCGCATGACATGGCGATGCTGCGCATGATCCAGGTGGGCGTGATCCCGGTGACCTGGCAGCAGGTGATGCTGGAATGGCAGCGCGATTGGGCCAAGCGGGACACCTACAACGCGGTGATGAACGTGGTGCGCGAACATTTGGGCGCTTACGGCATGGGCGTCGATTACGCCTACACCATGGTGCACCAGGCGCCGTCGCGCAGCGCGCATACCGGCGCGACGCTGGCCCCGATCCCGGCCTGAGGCGTTTTCCCTTCCGGCGCGCCCGTTGACGCCGGAAGGGCCCCGTTGACACAATCGCCCCCACCGGCCCGGCAAACGCCGGGCGCAGCACAAGGACGTCCTGATGCACCCCGACCTGATCCTTCACAACGCGCGCATCACGACGCTGGACCGCGAGGCGCCCATGGCGCAGGCCGTCGCGATCAAGGACGGCACCTTCACCGCCACCGGCAGGGATGCCGAGATCCTGAAGCTGGCCGGGGAGGCGACGCGCTTGATCGACATGGGCGGGCGGTCCGTGCTGCCCGGCCTGATCGACAACCACACCCATGTCGTGCGTGGCGGCCTCAACTACAACATGGAGCTGCGGTGGGACGGCGTGCGGTCCCTGTCGGACGCCATGAACATGCTGCGCCGGCAGGTGGAGATCACGCCGCCGCCGCAATGGGTCCGCATTGTCGGCGGCTTCACCGAACACCAGTTCGCCGAAAAGCGCCTGCCCACGCTGGAGGAGATCAATGCCGCCGCCCCCGACACACCCGTCTTCATCCTGCACCTTTACGATCGCGCGCTTCTGAACGCCGCCGCCCTGCGCGCCGTGGGCTATGACCGCAACACGCCGAACCCGCCCGGAGGAGAGATCCAGCGCGACGCGCGCGGCAACCCCACCGGCCTGCTGCTGGCCAAGCCCAACGCGGGGATCCTGTACGCCACGCTGTCGCGTGGGCCGAAACTGCCCTTCGACTATCAGCTGAACTCCACCCGCCACTTCATGCGGGAGTTGAACCGGCTGGGCGTGACCGGCGTCATCGACGCGGGCGGCGGGATGCAGAACTATCCCGACGATTACGAAATCATCCAGAAGCTGGCCGATGACGATCAGCTGACGGTGCGGCTGGCCTACAACCTGTTCACCCAGAAGCCGAAGGAGGAGAAGGAGGACTTCCTGAAATGGACGAAGTCGGTCAAGTACCGGCAGGGCACCGACTACTTCCGCCATAACGGCGCGGGGGAGATGCTGGTCTTTTCCGCCGCCGACTTCGAGGACTTCCGCGAACCGCGCCCCGACCTCGTGCCCGAGATGGAGGAGGAGCTGGAAGACGTCGTCCGCATCCTGGCCGAGAATCGCTGGCCCTGGCGGATGCACGCCACCTATGACGAAACGATCACCCGCGCGCTGGACGTGTTCGAGAAGGTGAACCAAGACATTCCGCTGGACGGGATCCACTGGTTCTTCGACCACGCCGAAACGATCTCCGACCGCTCCATCGACCGGATCGCGGCGCTTGGCGGCGGGGTCGCGGTGCAGCACCGCATGGCCTATCAGGGCGAATATTTCGTGGAACGCTATGGCGCGCGGGCGGCCGAGGCCACGCCGCCGGTGGCGAAGATGCTGGACAAGGGCGTGCACGTGTCCGCCGGAACGGACGCGACGCGGGTGGCGTCCTACAACCCGTGGGTGGGGCTGTCCTGGCTGGTGTCGGGCAAGACGGTGGGCGGCCTGCGCCTGACGCCGGAACGCAACCGGCTGGACCGCGAAACGGCCCTGCGGATGTGGACGGAAAAGGTCGCGTGGTTCTCCAACGACGAAGGGCGGCGGGGGCGGATCGCGCCGGGCTACCTTGCCGATCTGGTGGTGCCCGACCGCGACTTCTTCGCCTGTCCGGAGGCCGACATTCCCGACATCACGGCCGACCTGACGATGGTGGGCGGCAAGGTCGTCTTCGCCAAGGGCGCGTTTGCGGACCACGACCGCCCGATCCCGCCCGCGATGCCCGACTGGTCGCCCGTGCGCAACTTCGGCGGCTATGGCGGCTGGGGCCAGACGCAGGTGGCGCAACAGGCGGCGGTCCGCTGCGGCTGCGCGTCGTCCTGCGGGGTGCACGGGCACGACCATGCCAGCGCCTGGGGCAGCGGCGTTCCGGTGTCCGACCTCAAAGGCTTCTGGGGTGCGCTTGGCTGTGCCTGCTGGGCCGTCTGACCATTACCGGCCGCAGGTGGGGACATGGGCGGCCAGAAACTCCACAAAGGCGCGGATGCGCGTGGCCAGATGCGGATGGCCGGCATAAACGGCGTGCAGCGCTTCCGGTTCGGGCGGGGCGTAATCGGTCAGAACCTCCACCAGCCGGCCTTCGGCGATGTCGGCGGCCACCACCGTGTCGCCGGTCCGCAAGAGGCCCAGACCCGCAAGGCAGACCTGACGCAGGATCGTGCCGTCGCTGCCCGCGAAGGGGCCACGCACCGGCTGGCGCAGCGCCTCGCCTGTGGCGGGATCGCGGAAGGCCCATTCCGGCGGCTGGAAGTTGTACAAGAGCGCGTCGTGCCCCCCCAGATCCGCCGGGTGCCGCGGCACCCCACGCCGCGCCAGATAGTCGGGCGCGGCCACCACCACACGCCGCATCGTCGTGATCCGCCGCGCCGTCAGCGACGACGCCTTCAGCCGCCCCGACCGCAGCGCCAGATCCGTCCGTTCCTGCCACAGATCCACCACCGCATCGCTGAGCGTGAGGTCCAGCTGCACCTGCGGGTAGGTCTTCAGAAAGGCCGGCACCAGCGGCAGCACCACGAGCGCGCCGAAACCCACGGTGGCGCTGACGCGCAGCGGGCCCTGCGGCGTCTGCGTGCCCCGGCCGATCCGGCTTTCCATGTCGGCCAGCCGGTCCAGCAGAAGGCGCGCCTCCGCCAGATAGGCTTCGCCTTCCGGCGTGGGCGTCAGGCTGCGGGTCGACCGCACCAGAAGTCGCACGCGCAACCGCTCCTCCAGCCGGGTGATGGCGCGGCTGACGGCCGACGGGGTCTGGCCCAGTTGCCGCGCGGCGGCGGAAAAGCTGCCCGTGGCGGCCACGCGCGTGAAGATCTCCATCTCTCCCAGCCGGTTGTCCATCATCCACCTTTGCCTGCCAAGCACAATTGTTTCGCCGATTGATGCGATTATCAAGCGGGATGATGCACGTCATATGGAGGGCCCAACGACAGGAGCCTTCCCTTGCCCCCCGCCCTCATCGCCCTCACGATCGCGGCCTATGCGATCGGCACGACCGAGTTCGTCATCGTCGGCCTTCTGCCGACCGTGGCAAACGATCTTTCCATCACCCTGCCCGTCGCGGGCCTGATCGTCAGCGTCTATGCGCTTGGCGTGACCTTCGGCGCACCCATCCTGACGGCCATGGCGTCGCGGATGCCGCGCAAGCCCCTGCTGCTGGGGCTCATGGCGCTGTTCATCCTTGGCAACGTCATCGCGGCGCTCAGCCCTTCTTACACGCCGCTGCTGGCGGGGCGGGTGCTGTCGGCCTTCGCCCATGGCGTGTTCTTCTCGGTCGGGGCGACCATCGCGGCCAGCCTTGTCGCGCCGGACAAACGCGCCTCGGCCATCGCGCTGATGTTCATGGGGCTGACCTTCGCCATCGTGACGGGCGTACCGCTGGGAACGCTGATCGGCCAGACCTTCGGCTGGCGCGCGACCTTCTGGGGCGTCAGCCTGCTGGGCGCCATCGCCATGGCGGGCATCGCCCTGCTGCTGCCCGCGAACATCGCGCGCCCCGACGCGGCGCCCCTGCGCGAACAGGTGCGCGTGCTGACCAGCACCCGGCTGCTGCGCGTGTACGCCATGACCGCCCTTGGTTATGGCGGGACCTTTGTGGCCTTCACCTATCTTGCCGCGATCCTTGAGGAGATCTCGGGCTTCTCCTCCTCCGCCGTCAGCCTGATCCTGGTTCTTTACGGGCTGGCCATCGCGGCGGGGAACCTGCTGGGCGGGCGCATCGCCAACCGCGATCCGGCGCGCGCCCTGGTCGGGCTTTTCGCCGCGCAGGCCGCTGTGCTCGCGCTGTTCACCTTCACCGCGCCGCATCCCGTCCTTGCGCTGGTGACGCTGGCGGCCATGGGCTTTTTGTCCTTTGCCAACGTGCCGGGGTTGCAGATCTATGTCGTGCAACTGGCGCAGGAGGAGCGGCCGGGTTCCGTCGATGTCGCCTCCGCCTTCAACATCGCGGCCTTCAACCTTGGCATCGCGATCGGGGCCTGGGCGGGCGGCACGGTCGTCGGCTCCCCCCTCGGCCTTGGGGCGACGCCCTGGGTGGGGGCGGTGCTGGTCGTGGGCGCGCTGATCCTGACCCTGCGCAGCGCGGCACTGGATCGCGCCCATCCGAACACCACACTTACCGCGTGAGAAAAGGAGAGCATCATGCACAGCATCACCGCAAACGGCGCGACCATCCCCGCGCTTGGCTTCGGCACCTTCCGCATGGACGCGGCCGAGGTGGCCGATGTCCTGCCCGAGGCGCTGCGCCTTGGCTTCCGCCACGTGGACACCGCCCAGATCTATGGCAACGAGGAGGCCGTGGGCGCGGCCATCGCGTCCTCGGGCATCGCGCGGGACCAGATCTTCCTGACCACGAAGGTCTGGGTGGACAAGTTCGCCCCCGCCGATTTCATCCCCTCGGTGGAGGAAAGCCTGCGCAAGCTGGGCACGGACCATGTGGACCTGCTGCTTCTGCACTGGCCCGGCGGCAGCGACGTGTCACGCGCCGACCAGATCGAGGGGCTGAACCGCGCCCGCGCGTCCGGGATGACCCGCCATATCGGCATCAGCAACTATTCCTCCGCGCAGATGCACGAGGCCGCGAAGCTGAGCGCGGCACCGCTGGTCACGAACCAGGTGGAATACCACCCGTGGCTGGACCAGACCGCCGTTCTGGCCGCCGCGCGAGAGTTGGGGATGTCGCTGACCGGATACTATGCGATGGCCGACGGGAAATCGGCCACCGATCCGGTTCTGGCCGAGATCGGCGCAAGGCACGGCAAGTCGGCGGCGCAGGTGGCCCTGCGCTGGCAGGTGCAGCAGCCCGACGTGGTCGTGCTGTCGAAGACGGCGAAGGCGGGGCGCTTGCCCGAAAACCTCGCCATCTTTGACTTCGAGCTGTCGGAGGCGGAGATGGCCGCGATCCACGGGCTGGCAAAGGCCGACGGCCGCATCGTCAGCCCGCAGAAGCTGGCCCCGCACTGGGACTGATCCCGAGACGAAGATCCGGCCCGCGACGGGCCGGATCGGCGGGGGTCAGATCGGGAAGTGACCGGGCTGCGTTTCGATCGTGACCCAGCGAAGCTCCGTGAATTCCGCGATGCCGGACTGGCCGCCGAACCGGCCATAGCCGGAGGCGCCGGTGCCGCCGAAGGGCATCTGCGCCTCGTCATGCACGGTGGCGCCGTTGATGTGGCAGATGCCCGACCGGATCTGCCGCGCGACCGCGATCCCGCGCGAGATGTCGCGCGTGAACACCGCCGCCGACAACCCGTATTCGCTGTCATTGGCCAGCCGGATGGCGTCCGCCTCGTCCTTGGCGCGCAGGATCGCGACCACGGGGCCGAAGCTTTCCTCGGCATAGATCCGCATGCCGGAGGTGACGCCGTCCACGACCTGCGCGGGCAGCAGCACGCCTTCGGCCCGACCGGCGCTGGTGATGCGGGCGCCCTTGCTTTGCGCGTCCTCGACCAAGGCCTGCACCTTGGCGACGGTGTGGGCATCCACCACCGCGCCCAGCGGGGCTTCGCCCTTCGCGGGATCGCCCGCCTTCAGCCCTTGGGCGCGTTCGGTGAAGCGCTGCACGAAGGCCTCGGCCACCTCCTCCACCACGATGATGCGTTCGGTGGACATGCAGATCTGGCCCTGGTTGAAATAGGCGCCGAAGATGGCGGCCTTCACCGCCTCGTCCAGGTCGGCGTCCTTCAGGACCAGCAGCGGGGCTTTGCCGCCCAGTTCCAGCAGGCAGGGCTTGAGGTTGCGGCCCGCGCGTTCCGCGATGATCCGGCCGACCTTGGTCGAGCCGGTGAAGTTGATGCGGCGGATGGCCGGATGGTCGATCAGCGCGCCCACGATGTCGCCCGCATCTTCCGGCGCATTGGTGACAAGGCTGACGACGCCGGGCGGCAGGCCGCCTTCCTCCAGCGCCTGCACGATCAGGGAATGGGTGCGGGGGCAGATTTCCGATGCCTTGAAGACGACGGCGTTGCCGCAGGCCAAGGGCGTCGCCAGCGCCCGTACGCCCAGGATGACCGGCGCGTTCCATGGCGCGATGCCAAGGCAGACGCCCGCCGGTTCGCGGATCGACATGGACAGGCAGCCCGGCTTGTCCGAAGGGATCACCTCGCCCATGACCTGCGTGGTCAGCGACGCCGCTTCCCGCAGCATGGAGGAGGCGAGGCCCACGTTGAACCGCGCCCAGCCCACCGTCGCCCCGATTTCCGTGGCCATGGCCTCGGTCAGGATATCGGCCTTCGCGGCCAGCGCGTCGGCGGCCTTCAGAAGGATGGCGCGGCGGGCGTTGGGCCCAAGGGCGGCCCAGGCGGGAAAGGCGGCGGCCGCGGCGTCGGCGGCGGCGCGGGCGTCGTCCACGCTGGCGGCGGCGGCTTCGGTGGCCACGGCCCCGGTGACCGGGTTCATGCGGTGGAACGTCCGGTTCGTTCCGGATGCACGTTCCGTCCCGGCGATGCGCAGGTTAATGATCGTCACGACAGTTCTCCCAAACTGCGAGGCCCCGAATCGCGGGCCGCTCTTGTGGGGAAAGACTAGCGAAGATAATGTTATGCGCCATAGCGTCGTTGGAAAAAGGAGGGCAGTCCATGCCGGAGGAGGGCACTGGCCTGCAGTCATTGGTGGGGTATCATCTGCGGCGCGCCTCGGTCTTTGATCTGGCGGGCGCGCTGGCCGCGCTTCAACCCGTCAACGGGCGCCCGGCCACGCTGAGCGTGCTGATGTGCATCGTGGAGCAGCCGGGCGTCAGCGCGGCCGAGATTTGCCGGACGCTGGGCCTGCAACGCGCCAATATCGTCCAGTTGCTGGTCGATCTGGAAGGGCAGGGCCTGTTCACGCGCGAAACGGACGCCGCCGACCAGCGCATCCAGCGCCTGTATCCGACGCCGGAAGGCAAGGCTGCGGCGCAGGACTGGCTGCGGCGCCTGCGCGATCACGAGGCGCGGATGCTGGAACGCCTCTCCCCCGCCGAACAGGCGGAACTGCGCCGCCTTCTGGGCCGGGTGTGGATGGAGGAGGCGCCCTGACAACTCAGTATTGCGAGGCCCAGAAGGCCGCCAGCGCCGGCGTGCGTCCGGCCACGAACGCGGCCGTGCGGGCGTAGCGTTCGGGAACGGGGGACGCCGCGGCCGCCGCGTCAAGCTTATGCGCCACGTGGGCCAGCACCAGCGTGATGGTCAATTGCATGAAGGCGTGGGCCTCCGCCTCGGGTTCCTCGCGGGCCGCCAGGCGTTTGCGGGCCTGCCGCCAGAGGTCAAGTTCGGGGGAAAGCTCCGGCATCTCGGCGATCATCGCGTCGAACGCGTCGGCCGCCGCGCCGCCCCCATGGCGCAGGCCGCGGGTCGCAAGCTGGCGCGCATGGATCCCGTTCGCCCCTTCGTAGATGGACGTGATGCGCGCGTCCCGCCATGTCTGTTCCACCCGGTATTCGCGGACATAGCCGTATCCGCCCAGCACCTGGATCGCCAGATCTGCCGCGCGGATGCCCGCATCGTGCCCATGACCTTGGCCACCGGCGTCAGGAAATCGACCAGCGGCGTGTCGTCGTCCCGTTGCAGTTCGGTCATCACGGTCAGGGTCACGATGCGGCCGCACAGGGACAGGGACTCCGCCTCGTCCAGCATCCGGCGCACGTCGGCGTGACGGTCCAGCGGCTTGCCGCCCTGCACCCGTTCCGCCGCATGGGCGCGGGCGATGTGGCTGGCGCGCGCGGCGTGGGCCAGCCCGTGCAGGGAGACTTCCAGCCGGGCGTGGTTCATCAGGGTGAACATGGCGCGCAGCCCTCCGCCCAGATCGCCCAGCAGTTCGGCCTTGGCGCCGTCATAGGATATCTGGCAGGTGGGCGATCCGTGAAGGCCCAGCTTCTCCTCGATCCGCGTCACGGTGATGGAGGAACGGGCGCTGCCCCCCTCGGTGGAGGGGGCGAGGAACAGGCTGAGGCCGCGGGTTCCCTCCTCGGGGCGGCCGGTGCGGGCCAGCACGAGGTGCAGGATGTGGGGCGACAGGTCCGGATCCCCGCCGGAGATGAAGATCTTCTCCCCCCCCAGCACCCAGTGCTCGCCGGTTTTCACGGCGCGGGTCCGGATGCCCGACAGGTCGGAGCCGGCACCCGGTTCCGTCAGCGCCATGGCCGTGAGCCATTCCCCGTGGCGAGGCGGGGCAGCCAGCGTTCCTTCTGATCCTCCGTCCCGAAGTTGAGGATGGTGCGCGCCACCCCCGGCACCATCTGGAGGCTGTCGTTCATGAAATGTCCTCCCCAGGGGCCGATGCGGCCCTGCCCGGCCCCTCTCCGGGGGTGGGGCCCTGTGCAGGTCTGGCGGCTTGCACGCGGAGGTGCCCCATGTCGTTATGCGCTGCGTGCAGGCCTGACCCTTGTCAAACGCTTATCGCTATGCGTTATAACCGTCAATCGCTATGAACCATAGCGTTGTGTGCGGGGAGGAGGGGAGGCGTTCCACGCGCAGGTCCGGCTGATGATGCGTCCCGACCTGGCTGAGGAAGGAAAGACAATGGCAAACGACATCGACACCGTGGCGTATGACATGGCGGACGGCATCGCGCGGCTGCGGTTCAACCGGCCCGACAAGCGCAACGCCATGTCGCCCGCGCTCAACCGCGCCATGATGGAGGCGCTGGACGAGCTGGAGTTCCGCGACGACGTGGGCGTGCTGGTGCTGACGGGCGAAGGGTCCGCCTGGACCGCGGGGATGGACCTGAAGGAATACGTCCGCGAAACCGAGGCGAAGGGTTTGAAGGGCACCCGCAGCGCGCAGCGGGAAAGCTATGGCTGGTGGCGCCGCCTGCGGTGGTATCAGAAGCCCACCATCGCCATGGTCAACGGCTGGTGCTTTGGCGGCGGCTACGGTCCCCTGTTCGCCTGCGATCTGGCCTTCAGCGCCGACGAGGCGAAGTTCGGCCTGTCCGAGATCAACTGGGGCATCCTGCCCGGCGGTGGCGCGACCAAGGTGGCCGTGGAACTGCTGCCCTTCCGCAAGGCGATGTATCACGCCATGCCGGGGGAACCGATCGACGGCAAGACCGCGGCCGACTGGGGGCTGGTCAACAAAAGCCTGCCGCTGGCCCAACTGAAGGACCGCGTCGTGCAGGTGGCCAAGGCCCTTCTGGAAAAGAACCCCGTCGCGATGAAGGCCACGAAGGACGCCATCCACCCCGTGGGCGCCATGGGCTATGACGACGCCGAGGATTACCTCGTTCGCGCGCAGGAGGCCGCGAATTCCTACGACAATGACGGGCGCAAGGAAGGCCTCCGGCAGTTCATTGACGAAAAGAGCTACAAGCCGGGTCTGGGGGCCTACGACAAGACCCGGGGCTGAGGGAGGCAGGGGGGAGGAGACACCATGCTCGACTTCCTATCACCGAACCCGGTCGCGCTGAACGCCCGGCTGCGCCCGGACGTGCGGGCGGCCATCGACCTGGGCTTGGACCGGCACTGGACGTAACGCATGCTGGACCTCGACATTCAGCGGGCGGTGACGGTGCTGAGGGGCCGGGGCGTCGCGCGGGGGGATCGCGTGGCCGTGCTGGCCCGCAACTCTGTGCACCAGATCATCCTTCAGCAGGCAATGATGCGGATGGGGGCGATCTTCGTGCCCCTGAACTGGCGCCTGTCGAACAAGGAACTGGCGCAGCTTCTGGCCGATTGCACGCCCCGGCTGTTGTTCACCGACCGCGAGGGGGTCAACGGCGGCCGGATCATCGTGGAGCCGATGACGGCGCTGGTCGCGGGCATCGACGCGGCGGAACCGGCGCCGGCCGGACCGCCCCATGGGGCGACGGACACCTGCATCATCCTTTACACGTCGGGAACCTCCGGCATGCCGAAGGGGGCCTTGCTGACGCCGATGTTCCTGCTGGCCACCGGCGTCAACTTCGGCACGCTGGGGGATGTGGACACGGGCGACACCTTCCTGTGCGACAGCCCGATGTTCCATGTCATGGCATCGCCACGCAGATCTGGCCGCCGCTGATCCGGGGCGGCGGCTGCATCGTGTCTTCGGGCTTCGACGCGGAACGGACCAATGACCGTCTGGGAGATGCGAGGCTGGGCGTCACCCATTACTTCTGCGTGCCGCAGATGGCGGAGTCGCTGCGCCATGCGCCGAACTTCCGGCCGGAGGCGTGGCGGCTGCGGGCGCTGTTCACCGGCGGCGCGCCCAACCCCCCCGCGCATATCTGCTGGTGGGCGGATCGGGGAATTCCCATGGTCGACGGCTATGGCATGACGGAATGCGGGACCATCCTTGGCATGCCGCGGTCGCTGGACATCATCCGCGCCAAGGCGGGCAGCGTCGGTCTGGCCGGGCCGCTGACCACCATCCGGCTGGTGGACAGGAACGACCGCAACGTTCCGGCGGGCACGGAGGGGGAGATCCTGGTGTCCGGGCCCAACGTCATCCCCGGCTACTGGAACCGTCCGCGGGGAGCGGACCCGGCCTTCGGCACGCCCGGCTGGTTCCGCACCGGCGACATCGGCCTGCGGGACGAGGACGGCTATGTCCGCATCGTGGACCGGTTGAAGGACATGTTCATCTCGGGCGGGGAGAACGTCTATCCGGTGGAGGTGGAGGTGGAGGCGGCGCTGTCCGAGGATGACACCGTGCGCGAGGTCGCCGTCATCGGCGTGCCCTTCGGCACCTGGGGGAAGGTGGGCTGCGCCTTCGTCGTGCTGGCGCCGGATGCGCGGCCGGACAGCGACCTCCTGTTGCACCACTGCGCGGGGCGGTTTGCGAAATACAAGCTGCCGAAGCACTTCCGCTTTGTCGCGACGCTTCCACGAACCGGATCGGGCAAGGTGATGAAACACGTGCTACGCCAGCAGTATCTGTCGGAAGCCTAGCGCGGCCGGGAATGCCCCACCCGTCCGAGCCCTACTCCGGCACCAGCACGATCACTGCCAGCGGCGGCAGCGTCAGGCTGAGCGACGCATCCCGTCCGTGCCAAGGGATGTCGTCGGCGGGAACGGCGGCGTGGTTTCCAAGGTTCGACCCGCCATAGCGGTCGCTGTCGGTGTTCAGAACCTCGCGCCATTGGCCGGCCTGCGGCGCCCCGATGCGGTAATCGAAGCGCGGCTGCGGGCTGAGGTTACAGACCACGATCGCGGGCGGGGCGTCCCCATCCGCCTTGCGCAGATAGACGAGCACGTTCTGCGCCGTGTCGCTGGTGTCGATCCATTCGAACCCCGCCGGATCGCAATCCAGGCGGTGAAGCGCAGGCCGTTCGCGGTACAGGCGGTTGAGGTCGGCGATCAGGGTCTGCATCCCCCGATGCATGGGATCGTCCAGAAGGTGCCAGTCCAGCGACTGGTCGTGGTTCCATTCGCGGTCCTGCGCGAACTCCCCCCCCATGAACAGGAGCTTCTTGCCCGGATGCGTCCACATGAAGGCGAAATACGCCCGCAGGTTCGCGAACTTCTGCCACCGGTCGCCCGCCATCTGCCGGATGAGCGAGCCTTTCCCGTGCACCACCTCGTCATGGCTGAGGGGGAGGACGAAATCCTCGGAGAAGGCATAGACGAGGCCGAAGGTCAGTTCCCCCTGATGATAGGGGCGATGGGCTGGATCGCGCCGGAAATAGGACAGGGTGTCGTGCATCCAGCCCATGTTCCACTTGAACCCGAAGCCAAGGCCGCCGTCCTTCACCGGACGGCTGACTTTCGGAAAGGCGGTGGATTCCTCGGCGATGGTGATGGCGCCGGGGTGATCCTCGCGCACGCGCTCGTTCACCTCGCGCAGGAAGGCGATGGCTTCCAAATTCTCGTTCCCGCCGAATTCGTTCGGAATCCACTCCCCCGCCTTGCGGGAATAATCGAGGTAGAGCATCGAGGCCACCGCATCCACGCGCAGCGCGTCCACGTGGAACCGGTCCAGCCAGTAAAGGGCGCTGGATTGCAGGAAGTTCGCCACCTCGCGCCGGCCGAAGTTGTAGATCAGGGTGTTCCAGTCCTGGTGGAAGCCCTGCCGCGGATCGGCGTGTTCATAAAGCGCGGTGCCGTCGAAATGCCCCAGCCCGTGCGCGTCCGACGGGAAGTGGGCGGGCACCCAGTCGATGATGACGCCGATGTTCGCCGCGTGCAACCGGTCCACAAGCCGTGCGAACGCTTCGGCCGATCCGAAACGGCTGGTGGGGGCGAACAGTCCGATGGGCTGGTAGCCCCAGGAGCCGGTGAAGGGATGTTCGGAGACGGGCAGGAACTCCACATGCGTGAAGCCCATCTCGGTGACATAGGGCACGAGAAGATCGGCGATGGCGTCGTAGTCGAGGATTTCCCCCGCCCCGCCGCGCCGCCATGATCCAAGGTGAACCTCGTAGATGGAGATGGGGGCGGTCCGGTCCTGCCGTTGCGCCCGTTCCCCCATCCAGGTGCCGTCCTGCCACGAGAACGCCGCCGGGGTGGCGATGACCGAGGCCGTTCCGGGCGAGGGTTCGTGCGAGAAGCCGACGGGGTCGGCCTTCAAGGGCATGCGTTCGCCATGCGCGCTGATGATCTCGAACTTGTAGATTTCTCCGGGAACGAGGCCGGGGATGAACAGCTCCCAGATGCCGGGGCCGAGGCGCTTGCGCATCGGGTGGCGGCGGCCGTCCCAGGCGTTGAAGGGCCCGACCACGCTGACCCGCCGCGCGTTCGGCGCCCAGACGGCGAAGGCCACGCCGCTGACCCCCTGATGCACCATCGCATGGGCGCCCAATTGTTCGTAAAGCCGCCGGTGGCGCCCTTCGGCCAGAAGGTATTCGTCCATCTCGCCCAGCACGGGGCCGAAGCGATAGGGGTCGTCCTGCTCCCACACATGCTCGCCGGAGGTCATTTCCAGCCGATAGTCCGGTCCCGGGGCGGGGCCGGCGAAGAAGCCTTCGGGATGAACAAGGTCCAGCGCGGTGCGCGTGCCACCGGCCAGAACGGTCACCTGCGTGGCCTGCGGGGCGAAAACGCGCACCTCGCCCCCTTGGGGTCCGAGGACACCGAAGGGGTCATGGTGGCGGCCGCGCAGGACGGCCTCGATCTCGATCGGGGACAGGTTGTTCATTCTGCGCCTTGTCCAAGAAGTTCGAGGATCCCCTTCAGGGGAATGCCGATCCATGCGGGCCGGTTGCCCAATTCATAGCCGGCCTCGTAGACCGCCTTGTGAAGCAGGAAGAAGTCCAGCAGCACCTTGCGGGCGGCCGTGTCGGCCGGAAGGCTGGTGACGCCGACCGAATGCTGGGCATAGGCGGTCTGGAAGTCGCGCACCACCGACTGGCGCCACGCCTCCACCCGCTCCGCCCCACGCTCCGACCCGAAGCTTTGGCGTTGCCGCGCCAGAACCGTCATCGCGGCGTAATCGAACGAGCGGAGCATGCCGGCCACGTCCCGCAGCGGCGAAGATTTGGCGCGACGTTCGGCCAATGTGCGGGCCGGTTCGCCCTCGAAGTCGATGATGGCGACATCGTTCTGCGCCAGAAGCACCTGGCCCAGATGATAATCTCCGTGGATGCGCGACAGCTTGCAGGCCGGGGCCAGATCGGCCACCGCGCGCAGCTTCGCCAACACGTCCTCCCGCCGGGACAGGAGCGTTTGGGCCAAGGGGGCGACATCCTCGGGCAGGGTCGCCTTTTCCAGCCGCGCCATCAGCGCCTCCGCTTCCGAAGCCGCGTCCGAGGCCCAGGTCGTCAGCTGCTCGGACGTCAGATCCTCGGTCGCGAAGGCCGGATCGTCGGTGTCGGTGGCCAGCGCCTTGTGCAGTTCCGCCGTCCGTTGGCCCAGCAGGGCACCGATGCCCAGCGGGAAGTCGAAGGCCGCGACGTCCGGTTGGGTTTCGGTGGAGGAGGACCAGGTGTCCTGCTCCTGCAGCTCCAGCATCAGGGCGTCGATGATCCCGGTCCAAGCGTCGCCGCGGTTCGGGACGAAGGCGAAGGCGGCCGCGAGGGTGGTCGTGTCATGCACCACCTCGCCCAGATAGCGGGGCGTGTGTTCGAAACCGGCCACTTCGGTCAGGAAGCGGGCGATTTCCACGTCCGGCTGATCGCCCGCGCGGATGCGGCGGTACAGCTTCAGGATGATTTTGTCGCTGAAGGCGATGGACAGGTTCGACTGTTCCGCGCCCAGTTGCCGGGGATCGCCCGGCTCCTCGATCTTCCGCAGGGCGTCCGTGCCCCGGAACTGAAGGGCGCCTTCCGTGCGGCCGGACTTCAAACCGTCCAGCAGCAGCTGCGGCAGACGTTCGTCATAGGCGCCGTCGATCAGCGCGCCCACCCGCGCCGTGTGGCGGATCTTGGCCAGCGTGTAGGACAGCTTCGGCGCGCCCGGACGAAGATGTTCGTCCCCCCAGCGTGCGGAGATCGGGAGGAGATAGCTCTGCTCCTCCTCCCCCACGGTGACGTTCAGCGACACCAGCTCATGCTCCCCGTTCCCGAGGCTGCCGAGGGGCGTCATCTTCACCGCGCCGATGGCGGCGTCCTTGGCGGCGAACCAGCGCTGCAAGGGCAGCCATTGCGGCAGGACGTCGTTGCGGAACTGCGTGCCTTCACGGCCGCTGAGGGCCGTGGCCACGCGGCCGTCGCGGGCCGTCAGGGTCATGAATTCGGGCAGGATGCCCGGCATCGCCTCGTGCCAGGACGGGGTTTCGCCTTCCCCGCTCAGCGCGAACCAGTAGAAGCCGTAGGCCGGCAGCGTCAGCATGTAGGGCAGGTCGCCCACCGGCGGGAAGGCCGACCGGCCGGTCAGTTCGATCGGGACCTTGCCGCGGTGGCGGCCCAGATCCAGTTCCACCGCCTGCGCGCTGTCGGCCAGGTTCGCGACGCAGAGATAGGCCTCCCCGTCATGCTCGCGCAGATAGGCGAGGATCTTGCGGTTGCGCGGATAGAGCAGCACCATCGCCCCGCGCCCGAAGGCGGGGTGCTGGCGGCGCACCGTGATCATCCGGCGCATCCAGTTCAGCAGGGAGGACGGATCGTCGGCCTGCGCCTCCACGTTGATGACCTGATGGCCGTAGACGGCGTCGATGATCGTCGGCAGGTAAAGCTGCTGCGGTTTGGCGCGCGAGAAGCCGGCGTTGCGGTCGCCCGACCATTGCATCGGCGTGCGCACCCCGTCGCGGTCGCCCAGATAGTAGTTGTCGCCCATCCCGATCTCGTCGCCGTAATAGATGATCGGCGTGCCGGGCATGGACAGCAGCATCGAGTTCATCAGCTCGATCTTGCGCCGGTTGTTCTGCATCAGGGGCGCCAGACGGCGGCGGATGCCAAGGTTGATCCGCGCGCGCGTCTCGGCGGCATAGGTCTGCCACAGGTAGTCGCGTTCTTCCGAGGTGACCATTTCCAGCGTCAACTCGTCATGGTTGCGCAGGAAGATGCCCCATTGGCAGGCTTCGGGGATTTCTGGCGTCTGGCGGATGATGTCGGTGATCGGGTGGCGATCGGCCTGCGCCAGCGCCATGTACATGCGCGGCATCAGCGGGAAGTGGAAGCCCATGTGGCATTCGTCGCCGTCGCCGAAATAGGGGCGGGTGTCCTCGGGCCACTGGTTCGCCTCGGCCAGCAGCATCCGGTCGGGGAAGTGCTTGTCCAGGTCGGCGCGGATCGCCTTCAGGACGTCATGGGTTTCGGGAAGGTTTTCGTTGTTGGTGCCGTCGCGTTCGACCAGATAGGGGATCGCGTCCAGCCGCAGGCCGTCCACGCCCATGTCCAGCCACATGCGCATGACCTTCAGCACCTCCTCCAGCACGCGGGGGTTGTCGAAGTTCAGGTCGGGCTGGTGGGAATAGAAGCGGTGCCAGTAGAACTGGCCCGCCACCGGATCCCACGTCCAATTCGACTTTTCGGTGTCGAGGAAGATGATCCGGGTTTCGGGCCATTTTTCATCGCTGTCCGACCAGACATACCAGTCGCGCGCGGCCGAGCCACGCTTGGCCTGCCGCGCGCGCTGGAACCACGGATGCTGGTCCGAGGTGTGGTTGATCACCAGTTCGGTGATGACGCGGATGCCGCGCCTGTGCGCCTCGGCGACGAAGGCCTTGAAGTCCTTCATCGACCCGTAGGACGGGTTGATGGAGCGGTAGTCGGAGATGTCGTAGCCGTCATCGCGCAGCGGCGAGGGATAGAACGGCAGAAGCCAGATCGCCGTGACCCCCAGTTCCTGCACATAGTCCAGACGCTGCATCAGGCCCGCGAAATCCCCGATGCCGTCGCCGTTCGAATCCATGAACGCCTTGATGTGCAGCTGGTAGATGACCGCGTCCTTGTACCAGTCGGCCTGGTCGCGATCGACCCCGCCGGTGCGGATGGCAAAGTTCGCATTGTCTTGTTTGGTCACGGACAGGTTCATCAGCGCGGCACTCCGGGTGCAAGGATCTGCCAGATGGCATAAGGGCGGGTTTCGGGTTCAAGCGTCAGGGTCTGAAGCTTGCCGTGCCAGGTGAAGCTGTTGCCGTGAAGGAGGTCACGCACCTCCACCGAGGCTTCGTCGGGCAGGCCGAATTCCCAAAGCGGCACCTCGAACTGGAAGGTCTGGGCGTTGTGGGGGTCGAGGTTGACATGGACCAGCACGAAATCGTTGACCGACCGCTTGGCGTAGGACAGGACTTGGTCGTTGTCGGCCTTGTAGAAGGTCAGGTTCGTGAAGCCCTGCAGCGCCGGATGCGTCTGGCGCAGGCGGTTCATCAGGCGGATGTCGTCCTGGATGTGGCCGGGTTGATCCATGTCCCAAGCGCGAATCTCGTACTTCTCAGAGTTGAGGTATTCCTCTTTCCCGGGAACGGCGGCGGCCTCGCAGATCTCGTACCCGTTGTAGACGCCGTAATTGCCGCCCAGCGTCGCCGCCAGCGCCAGCCGCGTGCGGAAGCCGGGCCGCCCGCTGGTTTGCAGGAACTTCGGGTTGATGTCGGGCGTGGTGATGAAGAAGTTCGGCCGCATGTATTCGCGGCAATGTTCCTGCGTCAGCTCGGTCAGGTATTCGGTGATCTCCTCCTTCTCGTTCCGCCACGTGAAGTAGGAATAGGATTGCGAGAAGCCGACCTTGGCCAGACGCTTCATCACCTTGGGGCGCGTGAACGCCTCGGCCAGGAAGATCACGCCGGGGTCCTTCGCCCGCACCTCGGCGATCATCCATTCCCAGAAGGGGAAGGGCTTGGTGTGCGGGTTGTCCACGCGGAAGATGCGGACGCCCTTGTCCACCCAGAACAGCACGATGTCGCGCAGGGTGTACCAGAGCGAGGGCAGGGCATCGCGGTAGAAGTGGACGTTGACGATGTCCTCGTACTTCTTTGGCGGGTTTTCGGCGAACTTGATGGAGCCGTCGGGCCGCCAGTCGAACCACTCCGGATGCTCCTTGATCCAGGGGTGGTCGGGGGAGCACTGGATCGCGAAGTCGAGCGCGAGTTCCAGCCCGTGGTCACGGGCGGCGTCCACGAGTTTGCGGAAATCGTCGAAGGTGCCCAGTTCGGGGTGGATGGCGTCATGGCCACCCTCGACCGACCCGATGGCATAGGGGCTGCCGGGTTCGCCTTCCTCGGCGCGCAGGCTGTTGTTGCGGCCCTTGCGGTTGGTCTTCCCGATCGGGTGGATCGGCAACAGATACAGCACGTCGAAGCCGAGGTCGCGGATGTAGGGCAGCCGCGGAATCACGTCCAGCAGCGTGCCGTGCCGGTCCACGTCGCCCGATTGCGAGCGGGGCGCGATTTCATACCACGCGCTGAAGGCCGCGGCCTTGCGGTCCGCGAACACCGTCAGCGTCTTGTAGCGGGACAGGCCGTCGCGCAGGTCGATCCGGCGCATCACCTCGACGATGGCGGGGTCCTTCATGCGGGCGAAGCGGGCCGCCTGCGTGTCCGCGTCATCGCCGGTATGCTGCGCATCGTCCTGCAACAGCCGTTCGATGATCGCGCGGTCTTCGGGTGACGCGGCGCCTTCGGCCAGCGTCTTTTCGAAAAGCTGACGGCCTTCCTGAAGCTCCAGCGTGATCATCTGGCCAACGGCGCTTTTCTTGATCACTTCCTTGCGCCACGATCCGTAGATGTCGCGCCACGCAAGAACGCTGCATTCGTACCACGTGTTCTCGGGCAGGGTGAGGGTGGCGGCCCACTGGTCGTTCTCCACCAGCGCCATGGGCACCTCGGTGAAGGCTTCGGTGCCCCGCCGGCGCCACACGAGCGCGGCCGCGATCGTGTCATGGCCTTCGGCGAACAGGTCGGCCGTGACCTCGAACGGTTGTCCGGCCACGGCTTTCGCCTCGAACCGCCCGCCATTGATCTCGATCGACACGTTCTCGATGCATACCCGCTCGCTCGCCAGGGCGGCAAGGGCCGGGTCGAGCGTGGCCTGATCTGGTGGAGTCTGCACAACCTCTTTGGTGGCAGCCTTCCGCGGCGCGCGCCGCTTCTCTTGCTTCAGTTCCGGTTTCGTCACGCGGAAGCCCCCTCGCTAGGTTTGTCAGGAACAACGCCCGGAGGGGAATGGTTCCGGGCCCGGTGGGCCTTGGCATGCCGTTTGGGCAGGGGCCTGCCGAGACGCGGGCTGCAGGGGAGGAATCCGCGCGGATTCCAGGCAGATGAATTTTCTGACGCAGAATCTTCATTTTTCCTCTTGCGCCTTTTGGTGTGTCTCCGTAGATACCGCCTCACCGAAGCGGAGACGCTTTGGGACGGGAAGCGGCGGCTGGTGAGGTTGCCATGGACT
>NZ_JBNJLK010000010.1:0-136380 GCF_051195255.1 Falsirhodobacter sp. 1013
CGGTTGCGGCGAGGGCGATGGCTGAGAGGAAGACTTCTGGACAGCGGTCATAGCGGGTTGCGACGCGCCTCCCGTCCTTGAGCCTGCCGAACATGATCTCGATGCGGTTGCGGCGTTTGTATCGGCGCTTGTCGTATCTGACGGGTGTCTTGCGTTGCTTTCGTCCGGGGATGCAGGCGCGTATCCCTTTGTCCTGCAACGCTTCCCGGAACCACTCGGCGTCATAGCCGCGGTCCCCGAGCAGCCAGTCGACCTTCGACAGGCCGCCGAGGAGCGCCCGTGCGCCGTTGTAGTCGCCGTTTCTGGCCGGCGGTGACGAACAGGTCGATCGGCCGCCCCTGGCTGTCGCAGATGGCATGCAGCTTGGTGTTCATCCCACCCTTGCTGCGACCGATCAGGCGCCCGCGCCCCTTTTTTCACGGCCATGCTGGTCGCGGTGCGATGTGTCTTCAGATACGTTGCGTCGATCATTAGGGTCTTGCTCTCGCGGTGTTCAGCCGCCAGGCCCGTCATCATCCGTGCGCAGACGCCTTTCTCGCTCCATCGCTTCCAGCGGCTGTCGAGCGTCTGGTGCGGGCCCTGGGCTCTCGGGGCGTCTCGCCAGCGCAACCCATTGCGGTTGATGATAATCCCGCTCCTCACGCGCTTGTCATCCACCCGGGGTTTGCCGTGCGGCTTCGGAAAGAAGGGCTCCAGACGTGCCATCTGCACGTCGCTCAGCCAGAAAAGATCGCTCATGTCACCGCTCCGCTTTCGGAGCCGTGAATCACGCAGCAAAACGCAAATCATGCATCATGACCCTAGGCCACAATCAACATCATCGATTTCTACGCCCTCAAGAAGGGCAAATACGATATCGAGTCCTTCTTCAAGGCGGATGGCGGAATCTATGGCCTGTTCCAGAAGAACGCGGTCATCGCCTATGTGGCCGGCATCGTGGTGCAGATCCCGCTTCTGGCCAGTGGCCTCTACACCGGCCCCATGGCCGAAGCGCCTGGCGGGCTGGACATCGGCTGGGTGATCGGGCCGGTAGTGACGGCGGCGATCTACTACGCGCGGGCCACAAGCGGGCGGGCGTCGAATGCGTGACCTGAGGTCGGCCACGTAACGGCAGGACGAAAACGGGGGGCGGCGGGATCAGCGCTGCCCCTTGCTCCATGGCGCCTGTCCTCCGCCTGACAGCTTCGATTCACGAACTTCTCAATCGGGCAATTGTGCATCTGAAACCGATTTCATACTCTCCGGCCTTATATAGAGGGCAGACGACTTGCAGACCGCCCCGGGGTTGAAATCGCAAGGCTCGTGTCGCAGGCGACGCGGAATGCACAGCAGAAGCGGAGTGATCGAAGCCGGATGTCAGCCTCATGCCTGTCCCCCCTGAACACGGCCGCCTTCCTGTTCGCCAGCGTCCTGACGGCGGGCGCCTGCGAATTGTCCGCCCCGACCGGCGACGTGATCCTGACCGTGTCCGGCCGGATCGAGCACACGAATGTCGGCAACACCGCCCAGTTCGACCGGGGGATGCTGGAAGCCCTGGGCCTTGTGGACGTGACCACCAGCACCCCGTGGCGCGAAGGGGTGATGACCTTCTCGGGCGTCCCGTTCGAGGAGTTGCTGCGCGAGGTGGGGGCATATGGGGAAACGATCACCACCGTGGCGCTGGACAGCTACCAGTCGGACATTCCCGTTTCCGACACGCGCGACCGCAGCGTCATCCTGGCGCTGAAGCTGAACGGGGTGGATATGGAGGTGCGGGACAAGGGCCCGATCTTCATCATCTATCCTTATGACAGCTGGCCCGGATACCAGTCGCAGACCTACTATTCCCGCTCCACCTGGCAGCTGACGCGCATCATCATCAAGTAGAAGACCCCGACGGTCATTCCGTGATGCGCGCGTCCCGCAGCACCGGAAGCGTGCCGATGGATTTCGCCAGGACGGGCGACGGCTGCGGCAAGGGCAGGATCGCGGGGCTGGCCGTGACCGGCCCCATGCGCGAGGACAGCGCGACGGTGTTGCCAAGGATCAGGACACCGGCCGGCGAAATCTCGATCCCCTGCGCGCCGGAAGGGCCGCGCGTCACCAGCCGGATCGTGTCGCCCTCCACCTCAAGAAAGCTGCCGCCGGTCCCCGTGGGGGCGGCGCTGGCCTGAAGCACGAAGCGGGTGCCCACGTTGATGCGGTGCGTGTCGCCCACCTTCAGGTTGTAGTCGCGTTCGGCCCGCAAAAGCACCTCCTCGGACCCGGCGGCGTCCTCGAACCGGAACTCGTTGTAGGTCTGCGCCCCCTTCGACGGCACGCTTTGCGTCCGGAACGAGGATCGGGTGCCCTTGGCCGGCAGGCTTTCGGCCGGCAGGTTCGTCATGTTGTAGACGGCGCCGGTGATGATGGGCCAGTCGGGATTGCCGTCGTGGAAATGAACCAGCACCTCCTGCCCCACGCGCGGCGTGACCAGCCCGCCGAACCCCTTGCCGGCCCAGGGCTGCGCCACACGTATCCAGCCCGAGGCGGGCATCGCGTTGTCCCGGTCCCAGCGAAAGCGCACGCGGACCCGGCCCAGCTTGTCGGTGGCCACCTGCGATCCGGCCGGCCCCTCCACCTCGGCGGTCTGGGGGCCGGTGATGCGCGGCCAGGGGGTGCGGATCGCGGGGCGGAACGGGGTGGCTGCGGCCTGGGCCTCCACCACGGTCTTGAAGACGAAGACGGTGTTGTCGTCGGGATCGGCGGTTTCCACATGCTCGCCCACCTCGCCCGTGATCTCGAACGTCATGCCGATGGCCAGCCAGCTTTGCGTGGGCGTGGCGATCTGGGCCATGTCGGGCTGGTCATAGGGGTTTTCGGCGCGGAAGCGGCAGCCGGTGGTCACCTGGCGCAGGCTTCCCTCCACCTCCACCCGATAGGCGCGGCTGGCGATGGCCTCCGCCTCGCGTCGAGCATAGAAGGCGGCGTCCTTTTGCGACACGAAGCGGCCCGGAAAGCGGAAGACCTCGCGCGTCTGGCTGCTGCGCGGCGCGGTGCGCGCGGTCGATTTCGCCCCGAAAAGCGATCCGGCCCCGCCATTCATCAGGCGCGTCGTGGTGCCGCGCACGTCGCCCATCGCGGCCTCGGGCACAGGCTCCAGCGCGGTCAGCGCGGCTTTGGGCTTTTCATGGTCGTAATCCATCAGCGACACGCGCCCCGGCGTCAACGAGGCCCGTTCCCGCCATTGCCAGATCATGTCCTCCTTGTAGCGGAAGCGGCGGAGGTTCAGCTGCGTCGGCACCACCTCGGGCTTGCAGGGATCGTGATCGGCGGGATCGTCGGCCAGGATCAGGACGTGATCGGTCGCGGTGTGTTCGAAGAAATAGTAAAGGCCGTCCTGCTCCATCAGGCGCGACACGAAATCGAGGTCGGTTTCGTCATACTGGACGCAGACGGGGCGGCGGGGCAGCGCGCCGCGCACCTTCACACGGAACGTCCCGCGATGTTCGGCAAAGATCGTGCGCAGGATTTCGACGCTGGTCTTGTCGTGAAAGATGCGGCTGTTGCGGCGCAGGCCCAGAAGGGCGATCCAGGGGCCCAGCTCCACCTCGTAGTTCAGGCGGCGCGTGTCCTCGATCCCCACGTATTCGAAGGCCGTCACGATGCCGTTGAAGTGGCGGACGCTGCGCCGGTCGGCCAGCAGCATCCCCACGGTCATCGGCTCCCCCGGAAGGCGGCCGAAATCGCGGATCGGCTCCTTGGAGATGAACTTGACGCGGTAGCGGAACGGCTCCCCCAGCCGTTCCGTCCCCTTCAGCCAGCGCAGCGTTACGTCGCGCAGCGGAAACGGGGCGGTGGTGATGGCGGCAAAGCGGTTGGCCCGAAGGGGCATCGTGTCGACCGACGGGGGTCTGGCAAGGGCCATGGCGCGATCCTGTGCGAAAGGGGAGCGGCGGGCCCGGAACCGGCCCGCCCGACGGTCAGCCCTGCGGCGCGGGCGGGCTGCTGGGCGCGTTCGCCGTGAAGCGGTAGACAAGGAAAATCAAAGACCCAAGCCCGACCGAGGCCGTCATGAGCGCCAGAAGGTATTGACGCCGTCTGGATTTGTCCCGCGACTTCTTGTCCGAGGCGAACTTGTAAAGATCCGCCTCCCGCGCGTTCAGTTCCTTCAGGAGATCGGCATAGCTGATCTCGCCCCGGTGGAACTGGGCGACACTGCGTTCGGCCACGCGGACGATCTGGCGCATCTGCATGGCGACGCTGTCGCTGGACATGGCCTCCACGTCATCTTCGGACATCATGTTCTGGAACTGGCTTTGGATGATGACGTTCATCGTGGCAAAGCTGGACGCGTTCTGCGCGGGCGTGGTCCACTGTTCGCGCACGAAGTCGAACTCCACCTCCTCTTCCCGGTCGCTGCCTTCCACGGCGACGGTGCCGCGCGTCATGGCGCCGAGGTCGGGCTTGAACTCCACGAAGATCTGGCGCCCTTCGCGCTGAAGGGGGATGGAGAAGGCCAGCGGCGTATCCGGGCTCTCGGCCTGCTTGGCGTTCGACAGGATGATGATGTTCCCCTTGGCGCGGGGATAGGCCGACAGGTCGTGCGGCTTCATGGCGTCCAGCGCGTCGGCGGCCATCTGCTTGGGGCGGTGGGCCAGGTCGACATCCTCTTTCTGCCGATAGGAGGGATGCGCTTCGGAGCCGTTGAAGTGCTGCGCGACATATTGGGTCAGGCCGACGCCCCGGTCCGCGGCCACGCTCACCCCGAGTGGCCGGGCAAGGGGCGCGGTCGTCCGCGCGGCCGGCGCGGGGGCGGGGGGAGCGGGCGCCGGGACCGCGGCGGCATGAGGAGTCGGCGCGGGGGGAGCGGGCGCGGCCGGGGCTTGGGGGGCCGGGAAGCCGAAGCGCTCCAGCAGCTCGCGTTCCTGCGCCTCCCACGCGTCGGCGGCGGGCGGCGCCAGGATCGCCATCTCGATCCCGGCGTTCGGATCGTGTTGCGACTGCTGGCTGGTGAGGCTGTCCATGCTTCTGCGGCTACTCGGTGCCATCGTTCTCTCCTTGTCGGGTGATGTTGTCGGGGCCGGGCCGCCCGCGGGAGGCGCGGCCAAGGGTCAGGTCGCGGGCCGGTGCGTCCGTGCGGCGCCGGCCCAGCCAGCTGGTGAAGCCCAGCCGCCCCTGCCGTCCCAGACGCAGGGGGGGCACTTCCGGCGCGGCCAGAACAAGGTTCAGCTCCCATTCCAGCGCCTCGCCCACATAGTTGCGCAGGATCGGGTCCAGCCGGTGCAGGGCGGGGCCGCCGGGCAGGAACCGTTCATAGGCGGCCAGCGTCATGGGGCCGAACACGACGCGGAACAGGTGGTGATGAACCCGCACCTCCCGCCCCGCCGACGCGGTCTGGCCAAGCGCCGCGTTTCCCGCGCCTCCGCCCAGGCGGCAACGCGCCTCCACGGGAAGAAGGGCGCGGCTTGGCACGAATTCCTCGATCGCGACGGGCGCTTCGAAGAAGGACGACAGGATCGCGCACAACCCTTCGGGGCTGCGGGTGTTGTCGGCCAGCCGCCCGGTGAAATGGCGCTTCAGAAGGTCGGGCATGGCGTCCCGTTCTTCCAGCGAGGCCATGCCATAACCCGCCAGCGCGCCCAGGTGGCGGCCGAACCGGTCGGGACCCGCGCGGTCCAGGCCCAGCACAGGCTCCCCTTCCGCCCAGGCGCGATAGAACAGCGTCGCCATCCGGTGCTGAAGGGCGTCGGCGAAATCGGCAAAGCCCCGGTCGCGGTTCAGGCCGCGCGCATGGGCCAGTTCCGTCATGTTCAGGGGCAGCGGGCCGTTGGGGCCGAACAGGCCGAAGAAAAAGGTGCGCAGGCGCAGCACCTCGTCCCCGTCGGGGCGGGTGGCGCTGGCCACGGGCCGGGGGGCGAAGCCGAAGGTCGCCTCCTGCCCGATCCGCACGCCATCCTCGGCCGGGCGGGCGGATTCGCCAAGGCGCGGGCCGGCACCCTCCGCCTCGTGCTTGCGCAGCAGCAGAAAGAAGTCGTCCCGTTCGGGCGCCGCGATCCCCATCACAGCACCGTCACGCGGCCGGGCACCGCAGGCCAGCGCGCCACTTCGCCCTCTGACCCGCTGCGCAGCACCGTTTCGGCAAAGCTGTTGAGGGTGGCGTGCTGCGCAAAGAACCGCGCCAGCACGGAGGCGAGGGGGAAGCTGCCGATGCCGGCAAAGGCCGCCTCCTCCACATGCAGGGTCACTTCGACGCCGCGCGCGACCGCCGACAGGCCCGCTCCCGGGATGCGGCGGATGGCGGGGGCGGTGGCCACCCGTTCCACCCCGGCGATCTGGTGCGCCAGTTCCGAACGCTCGGCGGGGGCGTAGAGCGTCAGCAACTCGCGCAGGGCGCTTGCCCCTTCGACCCCGTCCGTGATCGACAGGTAGTTGAGCGAGAGGTGGCTGATCAGCTTCCACGCGATATCGCCTTCCGCCGGGGCGGGCCCGGGGCGCGTGGGCAGGGTCAGGCAGCGGATGGCCGTGACGGGGGCGGCGATGTCCAGCGAGAAGTCCGTTTCCCCTTCGCCGCAGGGCAGCATCAGGGGCAGGTCGCGGTTGGTGCACAGGCAGCGCACCGACAATTGCTGCAGATCGGTGCGGAACGGCGGGGCGGCCGGGTCCGTGATGGTCAGGAACCCTTCGGTCCCGACATGGCTGGTGCGGGTCCCGTATTGCCGCGCGCGCTGCGACAGCACGCGGGTTTCGCGCCGCAGGGTGTAATAGCCCGCCGCCTCCCCGTCCCGCGCGTCGTGCAGGGCGTAAAGCGCGCGGAACGGCATCCGATCGCCCGAGGTGAGTTCGCCCTGCACGCCAAGGACGGAGTGCAGCTCCATGTCCAGGGGGCGGACGCGGTCGGGGACGATGTGAAATTCGTGCTGCGTGCCGTCGATGCGGATGCGGTCGGCAGTCTTTTCGAACAGGTTCACCGCCGGGGTGGCGAACAGGCGCACGTTTTCCCGCCGCAATTGGCGTTCCAGGCGCGGGTGGCTGCGGCGCAGGGTCAGCAGGATCTCGATCTCGGCCGTGTCGCTGGCGGCGATGGCGTCGGCGAGGCCCGTCAGTTCCACGAACAGCGTCCGGTCGGGCAGCGCGAAATATTCCTGAAGCAGGCGATAGCCGCTGAAGGATTGCGGCACCGGCGGCAGCAGCGCATGCTCCGGCGCGTCGAAAACGTGCCGCAGGGCCGAGGGGGGAAGGCGTTCCTGCCACGGACAGGGCCGTTCCATCGGGCGCAGCACGACGCCCGTGCAATCGGCCAGCACCTGCTGCAACAGCGCGCCGCCCGTTCCACCGTCCGACGGGAAATGCAGCGCCAGCGTCCGCAACGCCAGCTTTTGCAGGGCCATCCCGTTGGTCGTGCCTAGGCGCAGCCGGATCACCGCCTGCGCCCCCCGCCCGCCCAGTTGCAACGAGGACACGCGGTCGGGCGTGTGGATGTAGTCGACCGATCGCACCTCGACCGGCCAAAGATGCACGTCATGGGCGGTGCGGAATTCGCAGGCGGTGATCGTGCCGGGCACCACGGGCGTGACCAGCCGGGTGCCGCGCGGGATCAGGTGGCCCTTCTCCATCCGGCCCGCATCGGCGTCGGGGGTGAAGCCCGCGATCACCATCGACGGGATGGGAGAGGTGAAGTGCGGATAAACGATGTCCAGCAGCCCCTGGGTGAAATCGGGAAAGCGGGCGCGCAGCTTGGCCTGCACGCGGGCGGACAGAAAGGCCACGCCTTCCAGCAGGCGTTCCACATGGGGGTCCGACGCCTCGCCCGCTTCCAGCCCCAGACGGCCCGCGACCTTGGGATAGGCGGCGGCGAACTCGTCCCCCATCTCGCGCAGATAGGCCAGCTCCTCGTTGTAAAGGCGCAGAAGGTCGGGGGTCATGCGAAGCCCTCGTCCCGGCATTCGACCACGCGGATGGCGGGGGTGTCGGCCTCCACCTCGGTCCGCATCACGACGCGCAGGGGGGCGGGATCGGCGCGGATCTCCCCCTCGATGCGCAGGACGATGGCGCCCTGCCCCGGATCGTCGGCCCCGGTGACGCGCAGCGTGTCGGGCATCAGCCGCGGTTCGAACCGGTGCAGGCTGCGGGCGACGCCTTCCTGCACGCGGTAAAGATCCAGACCCTCGCGGTGCTGGCCGTCCAGCGCGGGACTGCCGTAGTTCAGCGTGCTGGCGGCCACGTGGGGATAGGCCGACAGGTCCACCGTCTGCTCCAGCCCGTTGGCGTTCAGCAGGGTGGAGATGTCGCGCACGAGCGCGCGCTTCAGCTCGCCCGCCGAGACCGAGGTGGCGCGGCCTTCGGTGTCGAGGAAGCAGTCCAGCAGCGACGGGCGCAGCCGGGGGCCGTCGGAGATGTGTGACATGGGATTCCAGACCTGCCAAGGTTGGGACGGCGGATCGCCCGCCGCCCCGAAGGACCGTTCAGCGAGAGGCGATCTTTTCGGTGTTGTTGTTGTCCACCTGGTTCCAGATGCCTTGGCCGGCCTGGGTCAGGTTGCCCTGATCGTCCTGCATCTTGTATTCGATCTTGCAGACGCCGAACTTGAAGGTGACCGTTTCCTCGGGCGCGGGATCGCCATAGGTCCATTCCACCTTTTCCACCGCCAGCATCTGGAAGGTCCAGGTCAGGTAGTTGTTCATCTTGCCGGTGCCGGACCCGGTGGACTTGCGCAGCTTCAGCTTCACGTCGTTGAAGTGGCAAACGCGGCCGCAGGCTTCCAGCAGGTGCGAGGACGCCTTGTCGATCTGCTTCTTGATCGTGAAGGCTTCGAATTCCGCCTTGCCGGCGCCCGCGCCCATGGTCTGGGGCCCGATGTTCAGCTTGTTTTCCAGCGCGAACCCCCACTGGTCCGTCAGCATGATCGCGCCTTCGTCGTCGCCGACCTTGGATTCGCCTTTCGGCCACACGCCTTGCACCCCTTTGGTGAAGACCAGATAGGCATCATGTGCCATGACTTGCTCCGTCGTTTGGTTGGGTTATTCGTTGCCGACCGAAGGCAGCCGCGACACGAGGCGCAGCGACACCGTCAGCCCTTCCAGCTGGTAATGCGGGCGCAGGAAGAAGCGCGCACGATAGAAGCCGGGATTGTCCTCCACGTCCTCCACCACGACATGCCCGGCGGACAGGGGCTTCTCGGCCTTGCTTTCCTCGCTCGCCAGCGTGGGCGAAGGGTGGACGTATTGCTGGATCCAGTTGTTCAGCCACTCCTCGACCTCGTGCCGCTCCTTGAAGCTGCCGATCTTGTCGCGGACCATGCATTTCAGGTAATGCGCGAACCGGCTGGACGCGAAGATGTAGGGCAGCCGCGCGCTCAGCTCGGCATTGGCGGTGGCGTTCGGGTCTTCGTAGACGGTGGGCTTGTTCAGCGTCTGCGCGCCGATGAAGACGCCGTATTCGGTGTTCTTGCGGTGCAGAAGCGGCAGAAGGCCCGCCTTCGACAGCTCCATCTCGCGCCGGTCGCTGATGGCGGTTTCGGTGGGGCACTTGAAGTCCATCCCGCCATCGTCGCTGGGGAAGACGTGCACCGGCAGGTTTTCCACAAGACCGCCGGATTCCACCCCCCGGATGCGCGACAGCCAGCCGTACAGCTTGAACGACCGGGTGATGTTCACGCCCATCGCATAGGCCGCGTTGCACCACAGATAGCGCGAGGTGTCGCCGCCGTCCGTTTCCTCCTCGAAGTCGAACTCCTCCACCGGGTTGGTGCGCGCGCCGTAAGGCAGACGGCCCAGGAAGCGCGGCATCGTCAGCGCGACATAGCGGGAATCCTCGGTTTCGCGCAGGGCGTTCCAGGCAGCATGTTCGGGCGTCAGGAACAGTTTGGCGATGTCGCGGGGGTTCGCCACCTCCTGCCAGTCGTCCATGTGCAGAAGACGCGGCGAGGCGGCGGCGATGAAGGGCGCGTGCGCGGCGGCGGCCACGCGGCTGATGTTGCCCAGAAGCTCGACATCCACCGGGCTGTGGTCGAAATAGAAATCGCCGATCAGGGCGCCATAGGGCTCTCCGCCCAGCTGGCCGTATTCCTCTTCGTACAGCTTCTTGAAGATCGGGCTCTGGTCCCAGGCGACGCCCTTGAACTTGCGCAGCGTGCGCGACAGTTCCTTCTTCGTGGTGGGCAGGACGCGGATCTTCAGCGTCTCGTCGCTTTCGGTGTTGTAGACGAGGTGGTTGAGGCCCTGCCACGCCGATTCCATCTGCTGGAACTCCTCGTGGTGGACGATCTCGTTGATCTGGGCGGTCATCTTGGCGTCGATCGCGGCGATCATCGCCTCGATCGTCGGAATCACCTCGTCCCGGATCAGGCCGTCGTCCTGCAGGGCGGCGCGGGCCAGCGTGCGGACCGCCTGTTCGACCGAGGCGCGCGTCTCCTCAGAGCGGGAGCGGAACTCCTGATGGACCAGCGCCTGAAGGGCGTTCGCCTCGGTTGGCAGGGCCGCAAGCTGCACCGGCGGCGGGGCGAGCGTGGTGTCGGTGGGGCTCATGTCCTCACTCTCCGTGCTTGGGGTGGGTGCCATCCTCGATGGCGGTGACGGGGGAATCGGCGGCCAGGACCTTCAGCAGCTCCGGATCGGCCAGAAGGCAGCCCACCAGCCCTTCGGCCGAGGTCTTGCCGTCCATGTAGGTCAGGAGGTTCGCAAGCTGGCTGCGGGCGTCCAGCAGCCGCGCCAGGCTTTCGACGTTGCGGGCGACGGCGGCGGGGGAAAAGTCCTCCATCCGCTCGAACGTCAGGTCCACGGGCAGCGTGCCCTCGCCGGTCAGGCGGTTCGGGACCTGCATCACCACGCGCGGCTTCAGCGCCTTCATGCGGGCGTCGAAATTGTCCACGTCGATGTCGAACATCTCGCGGGTTTCAAGATCGGGCAGAAGGTCGTTCGACCTGCCCGCCAGATCCGACATCACCCCCATGACGAAGGGAAGCTGGACCTTCTTTTCCGAACCGTAGGTCTCGACGTCGTATTCGATCTGCACGCGCGGGGCGCGATTGCGTCCGATGAACTTCTGACTGCTGGATTTTGCCATGGATGGCCTCCTGAAAGGTGGGTCGGGACGCGCCGGTCATTCGTCCGGGCGCGTGGTCTTCAGCCCCGCAAGATGGCGGAACTGCGCGGCCCCGTCGGGAGCAAGCTCCTGCAAGAGGGCGAGGAAATCCTTTGCCACCAGCGCGCGGGCGCGCTCCAGCAGGGCGGGAATGGGGCTGGCGGGTTCGTTCAGCCGGTACCAGGCGCAGATCCGGTCCAGCATCACGACGATGTCGTCGCGGTTGCGCGGCCCGCCCGAGGGTGCGGCCTTCGGCGCGTCGGGCGCGGGATCCGCCGCAACCTCCGGCTCGGCCTGCGCCAGATAGGGGGACAGCATGTCCAGCATCTGCGTCAGGACCGAGGCGAGCGGGGCCAGCTTCGGCGCCTCGGACGCGGGGACGTGGTTGCGCAGCGCTGTTTCCACGGCGGAGAGTGCTTCAAGCCCGGCGCGCAGGTGGGCGGCGGCGGCTTCGTGGATGGCGGGGTCCATTTCGGCCAGTGCGGCGACGATCTTCTGCGCCTCCCCTTCGTCATCATGGCGGGCGGCGGTCCAGTCGCGCAGGGAATAGGTCCCCATCCGGCGCGAACTGGCCAGCGTCAGCGCGCGCAGATCGGCCAGAAGCCCGTCCGGATCAGCCAGATCCGCCAGCGCGTTGGTGCGCACGGTCAGATCATCGTCCCCTTCCTCGGGGCAGGGGTGCAGATGCGTCCAGAAGCCGTCGATCAGAGCTGCCAGCCGGCGCAGCCGCTGCGCCAACGCCCCGGTTTCACCGGTCAGGTTCAGGGCCGCGCGGGCCAGGATGATTTCCAGCCGGATGTCGTGGCTGCGATCGGCCAGCCGGGTGGCCAGCTCCTCCACCGCCTGCCAGTCCGGCTGTTCCGCCGGAGAGGTGGCATCCCCCGCCTGCCGTTCGGGACGGCCGCGGGCCATGATCTCCAGGTCCAGGAAATCGAGGTCGTAGTCCAGCGCCTCGCCGCAGGGCTCCCCCTGCGAGATGGGAAGAACCGTGGCCATGTCGCCCGTGTCCAGCATCGTCGAACCCTTATCGAAGGGGCCACATCGCCCCTGCAATTCGGACATTACGGGGGCGGTCGCGTTTCGCGGCATGCGCAATGCTCATGGTCCCATGCCGTGTCGTCATCCTGTCACGGCGCGCATGGGCCCATGGCAAATTTGCATGATACGCAGGGAGCCCCCAATGCAAACCGCCCGCGACTCCTTGCGGAACACGGGCGGTGCAGGTCGCGGTGGCGGGCGGGTTCAGCCGACCTGGGTGAAGCGGCTCAGCCCTTCGACGAAGCTGTCGAAGAAGGTGGTCTCGGGTTCGGCCGTGCGCTGCATCCGCTGGCGCACCACGCGCGGATCCGCCAGCCGGCGGTGGTGTTCGCGCATCGCGGTGTTCACCGCCAGACGGAACAGGTTGAGGCTGAGCGGCTTGATCGCGAAGCGGTAGATCCGGCCCTTGTTGATCAGGCGGATGATCATGTCGCTGTTGGGGTCCGAGGTCGTGGCCACCACCGTGACGGCGGGATCGTAGCTTTCCACCTCGGACAGGAAATGGGCCACGTCCACGCCGTCCAGTTCGGCGTTGATCACGATCACGCCGATCTGTTCCTGCTTCAGGATCTCCAACGCGGCGCGGACATCGGGAACGGCCCGCACGTTGTAGTCGCGGGTGAACATCTCCACCATGCTTTGGCGGTCGCTGTCCACGCCGTCGATGGCCAGCAGTTCGGACCCGATGTTGAACCGCGCCGTCCCCTGCCCGGCGGGATCGGCGGACACGTCGCCCTGCCACAGCGGCGGCAGGGCGCCTGCCACGCGGCGGGCGCTTTGCGCGACCTCCACCGCCTCGGCGATGACGGCGCGCAGCTCGGTCTGGTCCCAGGGCTTGCTGAGGAAGCGGAACACCTCCCCCTCGTTCACGGCGCCGATGATGGCCACCAGGTCGCTGTAGCCGGTCAGCAGGATGCGCACCGTGCTGGAATACTGTTCGCGGACCTGCGCCAGCAGTTCGATCCCCGTCATGTTGGGCATGCGCTGGTCGCTGGCGATCACGTCCACCTGCACGGTTTCCATGATGGCAAGCGCGTCCTGACCGCTCAGCGCGGTGTGAACCTCGTATTCGCCGCGGAACATGATCTTCAGCAGCTTCACGATCCGTTGCTCGTCATCGACGAAAAGCAGCACCGGCTTCTGGCTCATGGTGGTCTTCCTTTCTTGCGTGGCCGCAGCTGCGGCGCGGCCTCATGCCGGGAGGGTGTGTCCGCCGGTGCGGACCGGGGTGCTGTCATGCGCCGCGATGTGGCGCGGCAGGGTGATCGTGAAGGCCGTGCCCTTTCCGGGCGCCGTGCTGACGGCGATGGTGCCACCATGGTTTTCGATGATGCGATAACAGATGGACAATCCCATTCCGGTGCCGTCGCCCACGGGCTTTGTCGTGAAGAACGGATCGAAGATCTTGGGCAGCACGTCGTCGGGGATGCCCGGACCGTTGTCGCTGATCTCCACCCGCACGGTGTCGGAGGCGGTCAGCCGCGTGCGCAGCACCAGCCGGCCCCGGCGCCCCGTCGTCGCCATCGCGTCCACCGCGTTGTTGATCAGGTTCAGGAACACCTGCCGGATCTGCGATGGGGCGGCGATGATGTCGGGCACCGTGTCGAAGTCGCGTTCGATGTCGGCCACGTATTTCAACTGCGACCGCGCGATCAGAAGCGCGCTTTCCAGCCCGTCCACGACCGAGAACTTCTCGGCATGGCCCCGGTCGAACCGGCTGAAGTTCTTCATCGTGCGCACCAGGGTCGTGATCTCGTCGATGCCGTGCAACCCGTCGTTCAGCATCAGGATCAGCTCCTCCTGCCGGTAATGGGCGTCTTCCTCGGTGTCGTCGTCGGTGGCGTCCACGGCGGCCAGCGCCTCGATCATGCGGTCGGACATCACCCGTTCCTTGACCAGTTCGAACACGGTGCGGACATAGGACAAGGGGGTGTTGATCTCGTGCGTGATGCCCGCGACCATCTGGCCGATGGCCGACAGCTTGGCCGATTGCAGCACCTGTTCCTGCGCGTCCTGCTTTTCCTGCTGCAAAAGGACGTTGTCCTGATCCAGCTTCACGAAGCGGCGGCGCAGGGTGAAGACCAGAAGACCGATCAGCAGCGCCAGAAGCACGCCCAGCCCGATGGCCACCGCCTGAAGCCTTTGGCGGGCGTTGACCGCACCGGCCTCCGCCTCCACGATGGCGGCCTGGATGGACGTGGCGGCGTCATCGGCCGGAAGGGCGGTCACGGCCAGCATCAGGTCGTTCCCGCGACGCCGTTCCCGCACCACGACCTCGGCCTGCGCGGCAAGGCTTTCGACCGCGTCGGCCAGGACGGGCCCCTGCCCCGCGGCCAGGGCGCGCATCCGGGCCAGATCCTCCTCCACCGTGCGGGCCAGGACGTCGGTCGGGCTGATGACGAAGCTGGCCATGGAGATGACGGCCCGCGTCAGCTCCTCGGACGGGCGGATGCCGTCGCCGGCCGGCTGATACACGTCGGGCGCGTCGAAGAAGGCCTGGATCCCCGCCGGCAGCACGCTGGCCGAATTGCGCAGCATCGCGTAGCTGGCCTTGATCTGGTCGCCCAGGCGTATCTTCTCGCGCACTGTGTCGGCGTAGCTTTCAAACTGCGGCGCAAGGCCGGCCAGTTCGGGCTGGCCCGGCAGGGTCGCGCCGACGCGGTCCAGTTCGTCCAGCAGGACGTTCGTGCCGCGCGCCACGGCGTCGTAGTTGGGCGCGATGCCCAGCTCCAGCGCCAGAAGGTCAAGGTCCCACTGCTTTTCGATCTGGCGCAGCGCCTCGAACCGGCCGCGGAACTGCGGAAGATCCTCGGACGTGGGGCGCATGTGCCACAGCACCCCTGCCATGGCCAGCGCCAGAACCGTGATGGCACCCGCGCAGATGGCCCAGGCCCGGTTGGAGGCCAGGAATTCCTGCGCGGTGTCGCGTGTGAACAGGGCGCCCCGGGGCGCGGTCGTGATCTGTGTCATCGTTGATAATCCCCCAGCGGGATGCCTTGATATTCACCGGTCAAGGACGTCAGGAACGCCTCGATCTGCGCGATGTCGTCGGGTGTGATCGACCGGCCAAGCTGATAGTTGGCCATGATGTCGATCGCTTCCGGCAATGTTTGGACCGAGCCGTTGTGGAAATAGGGCGCCGTTTCGGCCACGTTGCGCAGGCTTGGCACACGGAACACCGGCTCCGACGGGAAGATGCCGGTGTCCTTCGCGGCACCCGGCGTGTCCGGCCCGCCTTCGGCCGCCGCCGGAGAGCCGAAGATCCCGAAGGCCTGCAGCATGTTGCCGCCCACGTTCACGCCCTGGTGGCATGACACGCAGCCATAGAACTTGAACAGTTCGTACCCAGCCTTGGCCTGCGGAGTCAGGGCGTCCGCCTCGCCGCGCAGGTAACGGTCGAAGGGCGCGTTCGGCGTCACGAGTGAGCGTTCGTATTCCGCCAGCGCGTCGATCACGTTGGCCTGCGTGATGCCGTCGGGATAGCTGCCCCGGAACTCTGTCACCAGCGCCCTGTCGGCCTGCAGGCGCGACAGCACCGTGGGCCAGTCGCCGTCCATGATGTGGGGGTTCGTCACCACGTCGCGCAGCTGCGTCTTCACGCTGCGGTTGCGCCCGTCCCAGTTCAGCAGCGCGCTGAGCGAGACGTTCAGGATCGTGGGCGTGTTCGTCGGCGGGATGCGGTTCTGCGGCCCGGTGGACAGCCGCAAGCCATCCGCCCCGCCCCGCGTGATCATGTGGCAGCTGGAACAGGACCTGTCGTTGCCCCCCGACAGCCGCGTGTCCGAAAACAGCCGCTGGCCCAGCGACACGCGTGCAGGGTCCGTGATGATGTCCAGGGGCACGGGCGTGATCGGTTCGTCCGGCAGGGGCGCGTCCTGGGCGTGGACGGCCTCCGCCGCCCACAGGATCGCCAGCGCCAGCAGCGGCAGGCGACCGGCCTTCCGGCGGCCCCGCCCTGCCTGGCGGATCGGAATTTCGTCGGTCATGACGGTGTCGCATCCTTTCCAGAGGTTCCGCCGTCCCCGGCACAGGAAGGGGGCGGAGCCGTATCGTCCCCTGCATATCCGATGGCGGCGGCCGCGCCTCATGCGTTCTCGTCATGGGCACATGCCAAGGCGCCGCGTATCGCGTCAAGGCGCGCCGGCGATAAGGTTCCTCCGACCCCTATCGCACGAGTTGATCCATGTTCGCAAACCTGCCTGAACGCAACATGCTGACGGTCCGCGGACTGCTGCTGGCCGGCTGGCTGATCCTGATCGGATCGCTTCTGTGGGACCCGTTCTCGGCCGCGCTGACGGAGGCGACGAATGCGGGCAGCCCCTTCCGCGTCGGGCACGAGGCGGTGCCGGTGCAGGGCGTAAGCGTCACCTCGGACCCCTATCCGATGGGCGCGCGGATCTTCTGGACGATGATCGTGCCGATCCTGCCCCTGTTCCTGATGGTCTTCGGGCACGAGGCGTGGCGCCGCATCTGCCCCTTGTCCTTCGCGTCCCAGATCCCCGGCTATCTGGGCCTGACCCGCGGCCGCGCGCGGCTTGATCGGCGCACGGGCACGCTGGACCGCGTGGTGGCGCTGGTGGAACGCGACAGCTGGCTGGCGCGCCACGCGTGGTACGTGCAGTTCGGCCTGCTGTTCGCCGGGATCACGGCGCGGCTTCTCCTCATCAACTCCGACCGCTATGCGCTGGCGGGGGCGCTGCTGGCGGTGATCGGGGCGGCCATGCTGACGGGCGTGCTGTGGGGCGGCAAGACATGGTGCAACTATTTCTGCCCCGCCAACATCGTGCAGAAGATTTACACCGAACCGCGCGGCCTTCTGGAAAGCGCGCCGCACCTGACGCGCCCCGCCCTGCCCCAGTCCATGTGCCGCAAGCCGACGCCGCAGGGCGACCGCAGCGGCTGCGTGGGCTGCACGGTCAATTGCGGCGACATCGACCTCGAACGCTCCTACTGGCAGGGGATCGAAAATCCGCACCGTCGCAACACCTACTACATGTTCCTGGGGCTCATCATCGGGTTCTACGGTTACTATTACGTGTATTCCGGAAGCTGGCGCTACTACTTCTCGGGCGTGTGGACGCATGAAGCGAACCTGCGCGACCGCATTCTGGGGCCGGGCGTCTACCTGTCCGGCGAGGCGCTGGCCATTCCGAAGCTGGTCGCCGCCCCCCTGACGCTGGCGCTGGCCTGTGCCACGACCTTGGCCCTGGGCCGGGGGCTGGAGGCCCTTTATCGCCGCTTCCGCCGCGGCCAGCGTGGTTACACCGAAGCCATCGTGATGAACCATTGCCTCAGCGTCAGTGCCTGGGCGTCGATCAACACCTTCTATCTGTTTGGGGGGCGCCCCAACCTGTCGTTGCTGCCCACGGCGGGCGTGCGGGTGGTGGACCTTCTGATCATCGCGCTGACGACGCTGTGGCTGCGGCAGGTGCTGGCCCGCACCCCCGACCGATACGAACGCGAAAGCATGTCGTCGCGCCTTCTGGACCAGCTGCGCCGGATGCGGATCGACATCAGCCGCGTGCTGGGCGGGCGCAGCATCGACGACCTGAAGCCCGACGAGGTGTTCGTTCTGTCGAAGGTCCTTCCCGTCGTCTCGCACGAAGAACGGGTGTCGGCCTATCGCAACGTGCTGGGACAGGCCGTCAGCGAAGGCGGCACGGCCAGCGCCGGCACCCTGAAGATGCTGGACGAACTACGGGTCCAGATGGACCTGACCGAGGAGGAGCACACCCGCATCGTCGAAGAGCTGGGCGTCACGCAGGCCTTCGAGGCCAGCCGCGCCCCCGTGACCGAGGAGGAGCGGCGCGAATCCTGGGACACCTACCGCGACATGCTGGGCAACCTCGTCGCCTCGCGCGTGGCGTCGGGGCGGTCGATGGACGAAAACCTGGCCGATCCCGAATTCCAGCAGATGACCCGCATCCTGCGCGACAGCCTTCAGATCGACGAACGCGGCCACCTGTCGGCCTTGGCGCATCTGGCCGAACCCGATGGCGCCCTGGGGCGGATGCTGCAAGCCGCGCTGGACAAGCTGATCGCCGAACGGGGCTTCCAGTTCGCGCTGGCCACCGCCGACATCCGCGATCCCCTGGGTGCGGCGCTGGTCGAACTTCTGGCCGACCGGCTGGGCCAGCGGGAAAGCGACCTGTGCGACAGCGCGCTGCGGCTTTTGCGCATCTTCGGAAACAGCCCCATCGCAGAGGAGCATGCCCGCGCCCTTCGCGCCGTGACCGGCAAAAGCATCCTTGCCCGGCTGGAGGCGCGCGGACCCGGCGACCAACCGTGGCACGCCGCGATGGAGCCGGAGATCCTGTCCATCCTGAAGGGTGCGGGGGCCGAGGGAACGCGCCCCGCCTCCCGCCAGGTGCTGCTGGCCGGTCTGGACGCCGCCGCCAACCTGGAACAACTGGCCGTGGACGATGATCCGCTGACCGCGGCACTTGCCCTTGCCGCGCTTGCGCTGGTGGACCGCCCCGCCGCGCAGCAGGTGGCCGAGAACCTGCTGAACGCCACCACCCCCCCGCGCGACCCGCTGTTGCGCAGCGTCGTGGACCGGCTGGCCGACATTGCGCCCGACGCCGCCGGCGCGCCCGAACTGCGCCTGCGCCTGCGCCTTGACACGAAGACCGAGGATCTCGTCACCGCGGGCCGCACCCGCCTGTCCATCGGATCGAGCTTCGACAACGACATCGTGGTGCCCGAAGCCAGCGCCTATCACGCGGTTCTGCGGCTGGATGACGGAGCGATCCGCCTTCAGCGTCTGGACGTGGCCGACATCTTCGTGAACGGCCGCGCGGTGGAGGATGAGACTCCTCCCTTGGACAGCGGCGTGCGGATCGGGTTCGGCGCGGACGCCCCCATGATCGAACTGACATGGGAATCCGACGCCATGGGCGGCGACCGCATGGGGATCGAGCCTGTGATGCGGCTGGCCATGCTGGGGGGCAACGCCGCGCTGCGCCGCCTGCCGCTGGAAAGGCTCGCCGCTTTGGCCACGGCCTCAACCGTGCGGCGCCACGGGGCCCATGCGCGGATCCTGTCGCAGGGGCGGCCGTCGGCCTTCCTGATCCATTCCGGCAGCATCCGCCTGTTCGACCCAACGGCGATGCGGTTCGATCCGGCGGTCTTCGGGCAGGGCGACATCGTGCCCGCGGCCCTTGCCACCCCCGACGCCCCCCTTCTGCCCGAAGTGTCGGGCGGGTTCGCCATCCTCGTGCATCTGCCGCAGGCGGCCGAGGTGGACGCCGCCGCGCCGCCCCCGCCGCGCGCGGTTCCGGCCGGCCCCCGTTCCGCCGCCGAACGGCTGGAACCCGCCTTCGACACCTTGTGACCGCCCAATCCCGCCAATGGAGTTCCCATGAACATGCCTTTCCCACACCCCACGACCGAAAGCGCGTCGCAGGCCCTGGCTGACCTGCTGTTCTCGGTCTTCGTGTATGTCGCCGATGTGGACCGTGACGTGTCGCCGCAGGACGTGCGGCGTTTCCAGTCCCTTCTGAAGGACCGCCGCTGGTCCGACAGCGAGGATCTGACCGAGGCCGCCGCCGAGCTGGCCCGCGACTATTCCCGCCGCTGGACCGCCTATGCCGAAGGCCAGAACGAACGCGACATCGACGCCCTTGCCCATGCGCTGGCCGAGGCGGAGCAGGACCTTGGCCCTGAACGGATGGGGGCGCTGCGCCGGTCGCTCGCGGTCTTCCTGCAACGGCTGGAACGCGGCACCGGCCTGACGGGGGCCGAGCCTGAAACCCGCGCCCGCGCCCGCGAGGAGTTGCGCGCCCTCATCGAAGGGGACGATCCGGAGGCGCCGCCCGTCCGCGCTCCCCTTCCCGCCGCACGGCCCGCACCCCCGCCCGCGCCCGTTGCCCCCTCGGCCTGGCCCGCCGCCGCCCTGACGCTGGGCGAGGCCGGATGGGCCGGCGGCCGGACCCGCGTGCGCTGCATCGCGATCACGCCCGAAACCCATGACGCCAAGACCTACACCTTCGTGTCCGAACCCCGCACCCTGTTCCAGTTCAAGCCGGGCCAGTTCGTCACGCTGGAACTGCCGGTGGAGGGGCGCCTGCTGCGGCGCAGCTACACGATCTCCTCCTCCCCCTCGCGGCCCTACACCCTCTCCATCACGGTGAAGCGGGTGCCGAAGGGCTGGATCTCCAACTGGCTGTACGACAACATGGTCGAAGGGTTCGAGTTCGACATCCTGGGTCCCGCCGGCCATTTCACCTGTGTGGACCATCCCGCGCAGAAGCTGCTGTTCCTGTCGGGCGGCAGCGGGGTCACGCCCGTGATGTCGATGCTGCGCTGGATCGTCGACACGGGGACCGAGGCGGATGTCGTCTTCATCAACAACGTCCGCACCCCGCAGGACGTGATCTTCCATCAGGAGCTGCTGCATCTGGCCAGCCGCAGCGCCGCCACCGTGCGGATGGCTGTCGTGCCCGCCGCCGTCCCGCCCGGCCAGATCTGGAACGGCATGACCGGCCGGTTCGGGCCGGAGCTGCTGCGCTCCCTCGCCCCCGACTTCGCGGAGCGGGAGGTGTTCACCTGCGGGCCCGCCGGCTACATGGCCGCCGTGAAGCAGACCCTGGCCGAGATGGGCCATCCGGCCGAGCGGTATCACGAGGAAAGCTTCGGCGGCGCCGTGCCCGCCCCCGCGCCGACACCCGCGCCGCCGCAGCCGCGCATCACGGCGGCGCCCGCCCCCGTGGCGCTGCCGCCCGCCGTTCCGGACGCACCGGCGGCTACCGTCACGCTGGAAGGCGGCGACAGTTTCGCCGTCCGCAGCGGCCAGACGATCCTTGAAGCGGCCGAAACCGCCGGCATCCGGCTGGAGCATTCCTGCCGGTCTGGGATCTGCGGGGCCTGCCGGATGCGCTGCACCAGGGGAAAGGCCAACATGCCCGAACAGGGCCTGCTGGGCAGCGACGAGATTGCGGAAGGCTACGTCCTCACCTGCATCGGGACCGCGACGGGCCACCTGACGCTGGACCAGTAAGGCAGGCTGCCCGCGCGGCCGGGCGCCGCGCGGGCAGCCGTCTCAGGCCGCCTGCATCCGCGGTGCCGCGATCCCGCGCAAGGCCTGCGCGTAAAGGCGGCGGATGTCGGTCGGGGCGTGATCGGCCGCGCAGGTGTCGGTGCCCGCAAAGGCGTTTCCGACATGACCCGCCAGACCGGCGACCTCCCGGGCCAGCGCCTCGGCATCGCCGCGCTTCACCAGCTCCTGCGCCGCATCGAGGAAGGCGTTGGTCCGTTCCGTCAGCCCGTCCGCAAGATCGTCGAAGAACGCCGCATCCTTCGCGGTCATCGCGGACCCTTCGGCCTGAAGCCCCGTTTCATGGGCGGCGCGGCACGCCTCGATCTGCGTCAGCGCGGTGAACAGCGCGCCTTGCACCTCCCCCAGTGCCAGTTCGGCGGCGGGAATGTCGCGAAGGCCCTTCGGCCCCTTCACGCCAAAGGTCTGCTCCAGCCGGTCCGCGTCGCCCATCACCGGCAGCAGCACCTTGGACAAGCGTTCCAGCGCCGTGAACCTTGCCGCGGCGGGATCGGTGCTCTTGTACAGCCCGTCCACCCGCACCTCCACCAGCTTGCGCGACACGTTCACGCTGCGCCCCGCCTGCGCCAGCACGTGGGAGCCGAGGTCGATGAAATGATTGGCGACCTCCGCCTCCCCCACAGGGTGCGAGGGTTCATAAAGGTCCAGCACATCGGAAATGTCGTCCCGCCCGAACCAGCCCAGAACGCCCGCGCGGGAGGCTTCCATCAGCATCCGGCTGGGCGCCGTTTCCAGAAGGGCCGGACGCAACTCTTCGGGCAGGTCGGCGAGGCGCGCCGCCAGCCGTTCCTCCATCTTGCTGGCCATCTCGGCGGTGTCCGGCATCTTCTCCTTCGCGACGCGGGCCAGAGCGGCTTGCAGGACCGTGGCGGCCTTGGTGGTGCTGTCCTTTACCGCCTTTGCATGTTCCTCGCTCAGCCGGGGTGCGGTGGGCTCGGAGGCCTCCTCGGGGGTGGCCGGCGGGGCGTCTTCGGCGGCGGGCGGGGCGATGTCGTCTTCGGCGGCTTCGTCCTCTTCCTCGCCGGTGTCGGCCAGCAGGGTCAGGGCGTCGTCATCCTCCGCCTCCAGCGCGGCGATGCGATCGGCGCTCAGCTCCTCCCCTTCTCGGATCTGCGGGGCGCCGGCCTTGAAGTCTTTGAAATACCCAAGAAGCGCCTTGCGGGCGTTGGCATAGGATCCCTTCTGCATGGACAGCCACAGGGCCCCGTCCTCGAACCACACGAACCCGGCGGTCTGGTCCTTCAACTGGTCGGCCTTGGGTGTGGTGATGCCATAGTTGCGCAGATCCGACTGCGCCTTGGCAGGCTTCAGCGCGCAGACGGCCGAGAATTTGCCCCCTTCCACCGTGCCGGTGGCGAAGGCGGACATCCAGCCGGGCTTCGTCTTGCGGATCTTCGCGGTCTTCTTCATCCGGGACAGCATGTTTTTCGCGATGGCGGGGGTGTGCTTGGGCATCGGGTGGTCCTTTCGATCAAGGTTGAAGGTGAGGAGGCGTCACGCGTCTCGATCCCAGCCCCCGGCGGGGGCCGGTTCGGCGCCGGTCGGCCAGCCATGGCTACGCCACTGGCCGTCCATCAGCGCGGGAAACAGGCGTTCGGGCAAAAGGGCGGGCATGACGGCCAGAAGGGGCGGGATGCGTCCCGATCCGGCCGTCCAGAACAGGCAAAGCCGCGCCGCCTGATCGCCGCACAGGCGCTGCGCCGTCGCGGCGGCGGCCGAGGCCATGGGCAAGGGCACGGCCAGACCCGCCAGATCGGCGGGACCCGCCGAAACGGCCGGAAGATCGGCGGCGTGCCAGCGGGGAAGAACCCGGCGGTCCAGTTCCTGCGGGTCAAAGGCAGGGTCCAGCGCATCAAGGCCAAGCGCCTCCACCGCCGCGAACCAACGGGCGGACCCGGCCATCAGGGGCAGCGGGTCGGGGGGGTGCGGAAGCTCCACCCCCAGCAGCAGGGGATAGGGGCGTCCGACGGCGTCCGTTCCGCACAGCATCACGCCGATCAGGCCGGGCGCGCCGGGCGCCAGTTCCGCCGGCAGCCAGATCCGCCAGATCGGCACGGACAGCCGCTCCCTCCATCCCCCACCGTAGATGCGGCGGACCGCGGCCAGCCCGTCCTCCACCCAGTCGTCCCAGGCGCGGCGCAAGGTCGGGGACAGGCCGCGATGAAGGAAGTCGGCCCGGCCGGGGATCTTGCCGAACACGCAAAGGCGACCTTCGGGAAGCGCGGCCATCAGAACGACTCGGGGCAGCGGAAGCCGGACAAAAGGCGCCGGTCCAGCGGGTTCAGGATCGTGTCGGACTGGATCACCAGGTTCACCGTGCGGTCGGCGATGGCGAACCGCGCCTGCAACGCCCCGTCGCGCGGATTGGTGCGGCGGTTGGCGCGGTCGATCAGGCGATAGATCGCCCAGTCGCCCTGCGCGGCGATCCCCGGTTCGCGGTTGTTCATGAACTGCGGAAAGCTGACGGAGGTCTGCCCCCCGCCGCTGGCCCCCGGCCATTGCATCCGGACCGACCGCGTGGCCGCCGCATCCAGTTCGGCGTTCTGCCCGTTCAGCATCACGCGCACGGTGGAGCGGGCGGGCGTCACCTCCGTCAGGGTGACCTGGACCCCGAAGGAGGGGCGCTGCCCGTTACCCGCGAACATGACGGACCGGATGCGGGCGGCTTGCTCCATCTCGGCCAGGGCCTTGGGATCAAGGTCCGCGATGCCGTCGACGTCGCGCCACGTCCAGCCCGTTCCCGTCCGGTCCACGATGTTGTCGAGGTTCGTTTTCGTGAATTGTTCCAGCGCGCCGTCCGGGCCGAACAGCTCCCCGAACCTTGCAAGGTCGGCCTCGCGCCGCGCGCCGCCGGCGAAGGGGTAGCGGCCTTCGGTCACCTGACGGCACAGGGCGGCCGGCCCTTCCTGCCAGCGGCGGTTCAGCATCTCGTGCGCCGATTGCGCCGACTGGTTGACCGAGGTGGTGCTGATGTCCGAAATCCAGCTTTGCACCGGTTCGGGTAGGCGTTCGGCGCTGACGGTGACCTGGCGCAGCACCAGCATCGCCTCGGCGGTGTCGTCCAGCGGGCCGTTCAGGTTGCTGGCGCTGACATCACGCAACTGGCGATACAGAAGCTGAAGATCCGCGATCACCTGATCCACCGGCGGCACCGCGTTCTGCTGGCTGTTGCCCGGCACCTCGATCAGGGCGCGGATGTCGTGGAAATGTTCGCGCGCGAAGTCGGCGGCGCGGTCGCGCGCGTCCAGTGCCATGGGATGGCCCGCGACCGGATCCTCCTGCCCCTCGGCCAGCGGCGGGGCGCGGTCGAAGGCCGTCTGCGCCACGACCGACGCCAGGAGGAGCCGCATGGGCGAGGTGGAGGCCGACAGCGCGTTCATCACCCGCAACGCGTCGCCCAGCGTCCGAAGCGGGCGCAGGGTGATGGCGGCCAGCGTCTCGTCCCAGGCCAATGACGCTTCGCGCAGGTAAAGGCCCGTCGCGTCGGCGGCCAGACGCGCGGCCATCTGCGGCGCGGGGGTGTCTGGCTGATCCTCCAGCACCCAAAGATCGCGCGCCTCGGCCTGCGCCACGGGGTCCAGGCGGGGCAGGAAGACGGTGTGGAAGCCGGCGGCGGTGAAGATGCCGGGTACGCGGGTGCCCTCGATCTCTCCGCGCCGGTCGCTGAACACAAGCCCGGCGTCCGGTCCCGCATTGTCGATCAGGCGCCACGGGGGCAGATCCTGCGCTTCGGCGGATTGCAGGATGTCCTGAAGCACCCGCGCCGCCGCCGAGCGTTCGGTCAGTGCCGCGCGCGCCCCTTCCACCTGCGCGTCGTCCAGCGCGAAGGGCGCAAAGGGCGTGACGACCAGCGTCGCCACATGGCGGGCCAAGGCGTCGCGCAGGGGGGCGTTCTCATCCCCCGGCAGGGTGGCCAGCGCTTCCTGATGGCTCCATTCCGTGATGACCTCGGGCTGCAGGGGGCCGCGGCCGCCCAGCATCAGGTAAACCTTCAGGTCGTGATAGAGCGCGGGGGCATCGTCTGAATCCCGCGCCAGCGCCTGTTCCGCCGCGAGCACGAGACGGGGAAGAAGAAGGCGCTGAAGGGCGTGGTCGTAGGCGCCCGTCGCCGCGCCCGCCAAACGGTCGGCGCGGTCATAGACGGGCTGGCCCCAGCGGTCGGCCATGGCCTGCGCCCGGGCGGCGTCCAGCTGGTCCAGAAGCGGCACGATGTCGGGAAGGGCCGGTTCCGACACCTCGGCCGGGGCCAGGGCCGTCGCCTTGGCGGACACGGCCTGGAAGGTGCGCGACAGTTCCGTCGCGGTGGCGGTGTTGCGCAGATACCCCCACAGGATGGCCGAGCCGAGGCCCAAGGCCACCACCGCCACCACGGCGTGGCCGAAAGCCAGCCCCTTGCGGCGGCGGCGCAGGCGGGCCGGATCGATCCCGACCAGCCCCGCCTCGTGGAACACCACCTCTCCGAACAGGCGGTGAAGGAAGAAGCTTTGCGTCGCGGCCTCCGCGCCCACGGGTGCCAGCGCGGCCTGCGTGCCGCTGACAAGGTAGACGCCGCGCAGCAGGGCCGGATCGGCGTAGCTGTCGGGCACGAACGCCTCGTTCATGAAGTCGGTCAGCACGTCGCGCAGGCTGGCGACGCGCTGCGGGAAGCCGAAGATCGTCCCCCGGCTGCGGCCGTCCGTTTCCTGGTGCAGCCGGTCCACCAGCTGGCCGTCCACCCGGTCCACCAGCGCGTCGAACTCGGTCGCGAAGGCGTCGCAGGGGTTGGACAGGCGTCCATCCTCCCCCGGCTTTGGCAGATCGAAGGTCACGCCCCAGACGGCGTCCCGCCCTTCACGGCCCAAAGGCGCGAAGAACTCCACGAAACCATCCACCAGATCCAGCTTGGAGATCACGACATAGACGGGAATGCGGGTGCCCAGTTCGTCGTAAAGTTCGGCGATGCGTTCGCGGATCCGGGTGGCGTGGTCGCGGCGCACGCCGGCCGCCCCCGTCAGCAGGTCCACCCCGATCACCACGAGGATGCCGTTGATCGGTTCCCGCCGCCGGTGCTTGCGCAGCAGCCGCAGGAAGCCCAGCCACGCGCCGCGTTCCGGCCCGCCCGGATCGTCCTGAAGGGCATAGCGGCCCGCCGTGTCGATCAGCACCGCCTTGTCGGTGAACCACCAGTCGCAGTGGCGCGTGCCGCCGATGCCGCGCAAGGGGGCGCTGCCGTGGCGGGCGGCCAGGGGAAAGCGCAGACCGGAATTCAGGATCGCCGTCGTCTTGCCCGAGCCCGGCGGGCCGATCACAGCATACCACGGCAACTGGTACAGCCGCCGCCCGCGCGGGGCGAAGCGGCGCTTGCGCAGGGTGGCCAGCGCCTCCTTCAGGTTGGTGCCGATGGTGGCGACCTCCTCCTCCACCTCGGCCGGGCTGGCGCCGGGGGTTCGGGGCGCATCCTCCGCCCCCTCGCCCACGAGGTTCTGCACGCGGCGGCGCACCTGTTCGTCGATCATCATTTGGACATAGCTGTAAAGGATGCCGATCACCGGCAGCACCAGCACCCCCATCACCACGCCCTTGTAGCGGTCCAGCGCGGTGTTGCCGAACGGATCGCCGAAGATCATGGCCAGAAGCAGACCCACCGACAGGACGGGCACCAGCACGATCCACGTCTTGCGGCGGCCCAGAAGGGTTTTCAGCTTCATCTCAGCGTGCCTCCTTGAACAGGATGACTTCGGTGCGGCGGTTCAGGGCGCGTCCCTCGGGGGTGTCGTTGGTGGCCATGGGGGCGGCGGCCCCGCGCCCTTCGACCCCAAGCCGGTTTGGATCGCCCATCTGCCCGCCGATCACGGCGCGCACCGCTTCGGCCCGCGCCAGCGACAGGGCGTCGTTCGACGGGAATTCCGGGGAACGGATGGCTTGGGAATCCGTATGCCCTTCGATCGTGACGGCACCGGTTTCCGCGTCCAGCGCCCGCCCGATGCGTTGAAGAAGGGGCAGGAACGCCGGGCGGGGTTCGGCGGCGGCGGAATCGAACATGCCGTCGCCCCGGATGGTGACCTTGATGCTGTTGTCATCCTCGCTGACGGTCACGAGACCTTCGCGGATCTCCGGCTCCAGGAAACCGCGCAAACGGTCGGCGGGCAGCAGGACCAGCGCGGTCACGGGGTCGCGCTTCAGCGTCACGGGGCCGGCGGGGGGGATGGCACCGGCCAGATCCCACACCTTCTGCAAGGACGGGTTGAACAGCAGCCACAAGAGCGCGAGCAGCGCCAGAAGCAGGCCCGCCGCCGCCAGCGCCGTCGCCAGCAGCGGCACGCGCAGCCGTCCGGCATCCGACGGCACGTCCACGCCCTTCCACCGCACGGCCAGATCCGTTTCAACCGGGCCGCGCACGCTGCGGATCAGGCGGTACAGATCCTCGCGCAGGATCTGCATCTCTCCCGCCCCGCGGGCCGAGATGCGGTAGCGCCCTTCGAACCCGAGGCTGAGGCAGCAATAGATCAGCTCCAGCAGCTCCACGTTGCCGCGCGCGTCGGAGCGCATCTGGTCCAGCAGGTCGAAGACGCGGTCGCCGCCCCAGGTTTCGCTGAAATGCGCCCCGACAAGGGAGCGCGAGGTCCAGACCGAACGGCTGCCCCAGGTGGAGTTCATCGCGATGTCGTCCAGAGTGGCGCACAGCACGTATTTGCTGGCCTTCATCGCCTTTGGCGCAAGGCCCAGCGTGGCCGCGCGGGTTTCGAACTGGCGGATGGCGCGGAAGGCCTCGCGGTGGACCTGTTCGGCCTGCCGCACCTGCCGGCCGGCCTTCATCTCGGCGCAAAGCTCCAGCACCGGCCCCGCCGCGATCACGAGGGGGGAGCGGCGGCCCGAGGACGAGGCGGCCCACACCACGCCCGAAGGGAGGAGCGGCGCGGGCCGGGGCGCGTTCGGCAGGTTGGCCATGGGGACGGGCCCGCGCGCGCGCGGAAGGTCGATCGCGATGTCAGCCATGTGCCGGAACCTCGGGCGGGTGTTCGTCGTCGCCCGCCAGCATCCGGATGCTGAGCGAGGCTTCGCGGTGGCGTTGTTCGAAGGCGCGGCGGAAGGGGTCCGGCCCGCCCCGCATCCGGCGCAGCTTCTGGGTCACGGAGGCGGGTTCCACGGCCTCGGCGATCGCCTGCGGGGCCAGCATCTCGGTCGCGATGCCGGACACGCGGCGCAGGCGGTCGCGCAGATCCTCCACCTGCGCGGCGATGTCGGAACAGGCGCGGGTGATCGCCATGTCGCCGGGCAGAAGGTTCGGAAGCGGGCCGCGCAGCAACAGCCGCAACATGTCGCGCGAGGTGCCGGGCAGGCTGAGGGGGTTCGTCAGTTCGGTTCCCGCACGGCGCCCCTCGGTCCCGTTCTGCAACAGCAGGTGCAGACCGGCCAGCGCTGTCGCCAGAAGTTCGCCGGCGAGTTCCAGCGTCGGCGCCTCCTGCCCCGGGGGCAGGTCGGCCAGGTCCAGCCCCGCCCCCCGGCAGAAGGCGGCGGCCAGCCCCGCCTCGGCGGCGGGCGCGGGCCTTGGGGGAAGCGGGTCGCGTTGCGGTGAGGGCTGCGGGGCGGCTTGCGGAACTGGCGCGGGAAGGCCGATATCGGCAAAGAGGTCCCAGTCATCGGGGATCGCCTCGGTCCCGGCGCGTGCGGGGGTGTAGGCGTCGTGGATCGGGTCGCGGTGGTCGAACTGGGACGCGCCCTGTTCGACGGGGAACAGATCGCCGTCGCCGTCATCCCAGGGCGGGGTCGTGTCGCCGCGCCGGATGGCATAGTCGGCGTCCTCCTCGACCATCAGCACCCGTTCCAAGAAATGCGGCTCCGGCTCCTCGGGGGGCGCCTCCTCGGCCGGGCGGGAATGGCCCAGCACGGTCAGGCGCCAGCCGCCCAGAAGAAGGCTGTCCCCGATGTCCAGCGGCACCGGCCCCCCGCCCTGCAGGGGTTCGGCGGCGTCGTTCATCACCGTGCCGCCCTGGCTGTGGTCCAGAACCTGATAGGTGCCGCGATCGTCGAAGATCAGGCAATGCACCGGGGCGGCGCTGTCCAGCACAAGGCCGTTGTCGGGCGCGCTGCCCAGCGTCAGGCGATCCTCCACCACGATCGTTCCGTCGGGGCGCAGGTTCGGCGGCAGGGGGCCTTCCCCCTCGATGGCCAGCAGCAGTCCCATCACGCGCCTCCTTCCGCCCGGGGGATCGCCCACAGGGCCATGTCAAGATCAGGGAAATCGCCCGGAACATGCAGCGCCAGCCCGCCCGAACCGCGCATGTCCTTCCAGTAGGCGCTGTTCTGGTCCAGCTGGAAGCAGACCGTCTGCGGCGCGAAGGGAATCTCGCGCGGGGTCAGGGCCAGCGGCTCCAGCCCCACGCCTGGAAGGGCCACGTTCACCAACTCGCGGATGCGTTCGGCGGGGCCGACCTTCACCTGCGCGGGGAAGTCGCGGCGCAGGCGTTCGGGCGGCGTGGCGGCCCGCACCACCAGCACGAAGCTGGCGGCGGTGAACAGGCCCCGATCCGCCACCTCGGCCATGTGGACGCCATACTTGAACTGGCGCAGCGGGATGCGCAGGGCCGTGGGCGCCAGCACCGCGTTCAGCGCGGCGCGGATCAGCACGATCAGCGGGCGGAAGCAGCCGGCCAGATCGTCGTGGTCATAGGCCGGCATCTCGGCAAAGCGCTTGTTGGCGCGGGAAAAGGTGCCAAGTTCGCCGGCCAGTTGCAGAAGCGTCGCGAAGGCCGCCTCGGGATGCAGGCGCGGGGTCTGGCCCAGATGGCGGAACAGCGGCTCGGTCCGGTTGATCAGCTGGAGGAGGAGGAAATCGCTCATCTCGGCCACGCCGCGCGATCCGGATTCGGTCAGCCGGCCCGACAGCGCCTCCCCCCGGTGGTGCAGAAGGCCCGCCACCTCGGCGATGTGGTCGGCCAGGGGGCGGGCGGCCGCGCAATCCAGCACGGGCGGCACATGGTCCGCGTCCAGCAGGATCTGGCCGTCGTTCCGCACCTCCACCACCCGCGCCACGGGGATCGAGGTGAAGCCCGCGCGGTCCGCGCTTTCGGGCAGGATGCGGAAGCGCAGGCGCATCACCTCGATCCGCGCGGGGTCCTTTTCGCCGCTGACCGTGTCGACCAGCGCCTTTTCGGCAATGGCAAAGCGGGCCGGAAGGTCGGGGGCGGGGTGATGCTCCACCTCGCTCATCCCCGGTTGGCGCAGGGGCAGGCACAGGTGGATCCGTTCGTCGCGCAGATGGCGCGGCGGCGCATAGGGGGGTGGCGCGTCGGCGTCGTCGGGGATGGAAAAGGGCGTGCCGTCATCGAGGATGCCCGCGGCCCCGATGATGCCGATGCGGCCCTGTGCCAGCATCTCGGTGTTCAGGGTCAGCTGCGTGAAGCCCCAGCCGTATCCGTGGCGCGAGGCCATGATCTGGCGGGCGAACTTCTCGTTGTGCCGATCCGCCTGCTGCAGATGCTCGGGGCAAAGGAAAAGGCCCTCGGTCCAGGCGACCCGGTTGTCCCATGACATGCGAACGCCCCTTTCGTTTCTTCCCAGGGGGCGGTGGCCTCCTGCGCTGGATCATGATTGGCACGGGGCCCGGCAGCCTGTAATCTGGGCGCGGCGACATGGGCGCATGACAAAATGGCATGGCCGCCCCGCCTTCCCCCGATCCACCGCCGGGGCATCGGGGCAATTCGACTTCGCCGGCGAACAGGGCATCTTGTCCCGGTGCCGGCCATGGGACGGGCAAAACCACACTTCCGGGGGCGCAGCCCTAAACTGTCTGATAAGCTACGCAAAAATCCGGTATGCGTGGTGTTGCCGTCCGTGAGGAGGCCGGATGGCAGCAACGATCGAAGACGAGGTTCCAGAATGAATTATGTCCCTCAATCCTACCTGTCGCCCAGGTCCGAGGGTCAGGATGCCGAAGGCCCGGGCGTGGAGATCCGCCTTGCGGGGGTCGACCTGAACCTGCTGATCGCGCTGGAAGCCCTGCTGCTTCACCAGAACGTGACGCTGGCGGCCCGCAAGATCGGCCAGACCCAGCCCGCGATGAGCCGCGCGCTGGCGCGGCTGCGCGACCTTCTGGACGACGACCTGCTGGTGCGCGGATCGGCCGGCCTGCAACTGACCACGCGGGGCGCCCATCTGGCGCGGCGGCTGCCCGCCGCCATGGCGCAGGTGCGGGAAGCCTGCCACCTGCGGCAGGCGGAATCCCGCGTCGCCCTGTCGGTCAGCGAATACTTCTCCCCCCTCCTGATGCCGGGGCTGATGCACCAGCGGCCGCAGGGCAACACGCCGCTGCGAATAGGCACGCACGCGCTGCCGCAGGACGCGCTGGACCAGCTGGAAACGCGCGCGGCCGAATTCATCCTTGGCCCGGCCCTGGCCGAGCGGGAGGGCATGGCCAGCCGTCTGGTCCACAGCGAGGCGTTCGTGACCCTTGTGGCCCCGGCCGAGGAGATGGATGCCGACATGGCCCATGCCCGCATCGATGGCGATCCCTTTCCGCAGGTCACCGAAGCGCTGCAGCGGGCTCCGGCGCGGCTGGTGGACGTGCCGGACGTGATGGCCGCCTCCCTTCTGGCGGCGCAGGGACGCGTGGCGCTGACCGTGCCGCGCAGCCTTGGCATCTGGCTGCGGCGCACGGTGGATCTTCAGGCGCTTCCGCCGCCGGTCGACCTGCCCCCCCATGGCTTCCGCATCACCTGGATGGAACGGGACCTGCCCTTGTCCCACCTGTCGCTGCTGGACCGGTTGGGCGCCTTTGCCAGCGACACGTTGTCGGCGGCCAGCGAAAGCGCACCCTCCCATGGTTGAACACCGAAGACTCGACAACCTGTCCGATCTGCGGATCGACGACATCGGCGAAGCGCAGGATCTGGGAGAGTTCGACCTGAACCTGCTGGTGGTGCTGGCGGCCTTGCTGCGGCGGCGCAACATCACCCATGCGGGTCAGGACGTGCGGCTCAGCCAGCCGGCGGCGAGCCGCGCGCTGACCCGGCTGCGCAGCATCTATGACGATGAGCTGCTGGTGAAGGCCAACCGCGCCTTCGACCGCACCCCGCTGGCGGAGGCGCTGTTTCCCAAGGTCACCTCCGCCCTGAGCGACATCGACGGCATCCTGGACCGCACCCCGCTGGCGCCGGAACGGTTCATTCTGGCGATGCCGGACCATCAGGCGCTGCTGCTGTCGGGTCATCTGGTGAACTATTTCCGCGAGGTGGCGCCGGGCACCGTCTTCCTGCCGCTGACGCGCCTGTCCAACGCGCTGCCGCAACTGGAATCGGGCAAGATCGACCTGATCCTTGGCAACATGGCCGACGCGCCCCCCGGCTTCTTCCGACGGGCTTTGCCCCCTGCACCCGTGCTGGGCCTGTGCCATCTGCAGCATCCGGCGGCCGCGGGATCGCCCTCCTATTCCGATCTTGGGCGTTATCTGTCCATCCGGATCGGGTCCAACACACAGACGGGCTTTGGCGACGTGCATGACGGGCTGGAGGCCCTGCGCCCCCCCGCCCGCGAAACGCTGACCGTTCCGGACATCCACACGGCCGCGCAGCTTCTGCTGGGCACGAACGCGATCCTGATGCTGCCCGCGCGGGCGGCGAAGCATCTGGCCGACCGCTACGGGCTGGCGACCTTCGTGCCGAAGTCCGTACCTTCGGCCGGGTACCAGATCAACCTCTTGTGGCATGAGCGGAACCACCGGGACGTGATCCATGCGGGCGTCCGCAGCATGATGGCCTCCATCATGATCGAGGGGGGGTGACGTCGGCGGCCCCGCCTTCCGCCAAGGCCGCGCAGAGGCGGAGGGCGCCGGCCTTCACCTCGGCCAGATCGTGCCCGGAAAAACCCAGAACGAAGCCGTCCTCGGCCTGCGGCTTTATCCGCGTTTCGGACAGAAGGCGCCCGCCGATCCGCGCCATGTCCTGCAGGCGGGCGGCGGTTCCGGGGGGAGGGTTGCCGATCAGCCGTGCCACGAGGTGAAGCCCTTGTTCGGGGACGGTCACCTGAAGCCGGCCTTCGGCATGGCCCTGCAGCGTGGCCGCCAGCAGGTCCCGCGCGTGGCGATAGCGGGTCCGCACGCGGCGAATATGGGCGGACAGGTCGCCCCGCGCCATCAGGTCCGCCACCGCCCCTTCCAGCAGCGTCGGGGGAAAGCGGTCCATCGCCTGCCGCGCCGCAAGCGTCGGTTCCAGCAGATCCGGCGGCAGCACCACGTATCCCAGCCGCAGCCCCGGAAACAGCACCTTGGAAAAGGTCCCGAAATAGATCACGCGGCGCGCCCGGTCCAAACCCGCCAGGGCGGTAAGGGGCGGTCCGGCGTAACGGAACTCGCTGTCGTAATCGTCTTCCAGAATCCACGCGCCCGTTCGTTCCGCCCAGGCCAGCAGCTCCACCCGCCGGGCCATGGACATCACCACGCCGGTGGGAAACTGGTGCGAGGGTGTGACATAGGCCGCCTGCGCCGCACCCGCGCGGCGCACACCTTCCGCCACGTCCAGCCCGCCCCCATCCACCGGCACGGGCACGGGCACGGCGCGGGCGCCCGCCCCCTCGATCGCCTGGCGGGCGGCGGGATAGCCGGGATCCTCCATCCACACGCTGTGGCCGGGGGCGACCACGGTGCCGAGGGCCAGCCGCAGCCCCTGCTGCATGCCGCTGACCACCACCACGTGATCCGGATCGCACAGGATGCCGCGATTGACCGCCAGATGCGCCGCGATCTGTTCGCGCAAGGCCCGGCTGCCGCGCGGATCGCCATAGGCAAGATGGGCGTCGTCGAAATGGCGCAGGTGGCGGGCCACCGCGCGGCGCAGGTCGTCACGGATCTGCGGTTCGGCATGGGTCCGGCCCAGGGCGAAGATCGTGGGCGCGGCCGTTGTTTCAACGGTCGGTTCCGTCGGCGGCCGTACGACGCCCACGGGAACGGAAGGGGCGACGAAGGTGCCCGCCCCCGTCCGCGCCTCCACCAGCTCGTCCGCCAGAAGGCGTTCATAGGCGGCGACCACGGCGTTGCGGCGCACGCCAAGCTGACCCGCCAGCGCGCGGCTGGCGGGCAGGCGGGATTGCGGCGGAAGTCGCCCCGAAAGGATGCTGTCGCGCAGCGCCAGATAGATCCGCAACACCTGCGACCCTGCGCCCCGGTCCAGTTGCAGCGGAAGATCCACAGGCCAGACATTGGTCGGATTTTTCGTCATGATGTGGACCTATCCTCAACCACTTTCTGCTTTTATCCCGATGGCAGTCACACCTTCAAGGAGATCCGTCATGGCCGCCACCTATCCCGTCGACGGGACCAACCGTATGAAACGCCGGCATGACCGCGGCTTCTACGACCATGAGACGGTTCACCGGCTGCTGGACGCGGCGGCCCTGTGCCACGTGTCCTATGTCATCGACGGGCAGCCCTTCTGCACGCCCACCCTGTTCTGGCGCAAGAACAGCACGCTGTATTGGCACGGCAGCAGCGCCAGCCGGATGCTGCGCAACCAGGCCGAAGGGCACCCCGTCTGCCTGACGGTGACGCATCTGGACAGCCTTGTGCTGGCGCGCTGCGGCTTCAACCATTCGGCCGATTACCGGTCCGTCATGGCCTTCGGCCGCGCCCGCCCTGTGACCGATCCCGCAGAGAGGGCGGAAGCGCTGGTGGATGCGGTGGACCTGCTCTTCGCCGACCGGACCGCCGGCCTGCGTCCCAGCACGGGGCAGGAGATCAAGGCCACCGGCGTCATCGCGATGGACATCGAACGCGCCTCGGCCAAGATCCGCGCCAAGGGCGTCGTCGACGAGGAGGAGGATTACGACCTGCCCATCTATGCCGAGCGCATCCCCGTGCGCACGGTGCTGGGCGCGCCGGAGCCCTGTTCCCGCCTGCAACCCGGCGTGGAGCGCCCAGCATCGCTGGCCGGCTATCACGAAGGTCGCCCGCTGGAGGACGCGTTGGCCGAGGTTCGGAGCGCGGCCGGGGACTGATCCCTCAGGCCATCATCCGCTTGCGGCAATGCTGCAGCCACAGCCCCGTGATGCCGATGCAGATCGTGGCGACGATGAAGGTGAAGGCCGCGGCGGCGATGGCGGGGGACAGGTTGTCGCGCAGTTGCAGGAACATCTGGCGGGCCAGCGTCCGCTGGTTCGGACCGGCGAGGAAGATGGTCAGCACCACCTCGTCCAGCGAATTGGCGAAGGCGAAGACGAAGCCCGTCACGATCCCCGGCAGCGCCATCGGCAGCGTCACCAGCCACAGGACGGCGGGCGGCGGCGCGCCAAGGCTGGCGGCGGCACGTTCCACGCCGCCGTCCACGCTGGCCAGCGCCGCCGTGACCGACAGCACGGTGAACGGGATCGACAGGACGGCGTGGCCGATGATCAGCCCGGCATAGGTGCTGCCCAGCCCCAGCCGGGCATAGATCAGCTGCATCCCGACCCCCAGAACCACGGCGGGTGTCGCCATCGGCAGCAGGAACACCATCCGCGCCAGCGCCACCGGCGCCCCGACCCGCCCCCGCAGCCCCAGGGCCGCCAGCGTTCCCAGCACCGTCGCCAGCGCCGAGGAGGCAAGGCCCACGATCAGGCTGTTCCAGATCGACAGCCGCCAGCCCGGATCGCCGAACAGGACCACGAACCAGCGCAGGGACCACCCCTCGATCGGGAAGGAGACGAAACCGCCCGCGTTGAAGGCGATGGGCAGGATGACGATCAGCGGCCCCATCAGGAACAGGACACAGAGTGTGCCCCAGAGGAATTTGATCGCGCCCATCTACGCCCTCGCCAGTTGGGTGGACAAACGCTGGTACAGGGCGAAGATCACCACCGTCACGATCAGCAGCACAAGGCCAAGCGCGCTGGCCAGCGGCCAGTTCGCCTGCCGGATCGCGTATTCCGCCACGAAGGAACTGATGAGCTGGTCATTCCCGCCCCCCAGCAGCGCCGGCAGGATGTAGAAGCCGAGCGAGGTCATGAAGACCAGCAGCCCGCCCGACACGATGCCCGGCATGGCCAGCGGCAAAAGCACCGTGCGGAAGGCCGCGATCGGGTGTGCCCCCATCGACGCCGCCGCCGGCATCAGGTTCTTCGGCATGGCGATCAGCACGCTGTAGATGGACAGGATCATGAAGGGCAGCATGACATGCGTCATCGCGATCACCACGCCGGTGCGGGTGAACAGCAGGGGCAGCGCCTCTCGCATCCCGCCGAGCGTCTGCAGGATTCGGCTGAGGATCCCGTCATTCTGCAGGATGATGAGCCAGGCCGTGCAGCGCACCAGCACCGAGGTCCACATGGGCAGGAGGACCGAGGCCATCAGCACGTTGCGCACCCAGCCCGACGTCGCCAGCATCAGCATGGCGAAGGGCAGCCCGATCAGCGCACACAGCCCCGTCACCAGCGCCGAGATGCCCAACGTCCGCAGGAAGATCTGCACATGGACGGACTGGCCGGCGGGCAAACCCGTTATCCCGTCCGGTCCCTGCTGAAGGTCCAGCGCCGCCAGAAGGAAGCGGCCGGTATAGGGCGGCAGGGCCGACCGGATCGTCTCCCAGTACACCGGCTGGGCCCAGCGGTCGTCCAGCGCCACCAGATCGACCGGCCCCGTGCCGCGCGCCACCGCCTGCTGCGTGCGCCCGAACAGCGACCGGAATCCGGAGGTCTGGCTGTTCAGCCGCCGCACCGCGTCGCCCATCCGGTCCTGCGGGGTCGCGCGGATGTCGGCCGCCAGCGCCTGCTGCATGGCCTCCGTCGGCGCCTGCCCGTCCCAGTCGCCGATCACGCGGCCCAGTTCGGGAAAGGCGCTGGACACCTCGCGGTCCGATACGGCGGTGGTGAAGATGCTGATCATCGGCCACAGGAAGAACACGCCCAGAAAGGCGACCAGCGGCAGGACAAGGGCCGCAGCGCGCAGGCCCGGCAGGCGTCGTCGGATCATGCGGCCAGCACCCAGCAATCCTCCGGCGCGAAGGAGGCGGTGACCGGCTCCCCTTCCCGGACGTTGTCGGCGCTGCGCGGCAGGCGCGCGACGATGGGGCCCGCCGCCCCGTCCAGAGCCACGCGCAGGTGATCGCCCATGTAGACGCGATCGGTCACGCGGCAGTCCATCACGTTCGCGCCCGCGCGGCCCAGATGCAGGCGCTCGGGGCGCAGGCAGACCGACACGGCGCACCCCTGTTCCAGCGGCTGGCGAACGCGGATGCGCAGGCCGCCGGCCAGATCCACGGTCGCGCCGTCCGGTCCCGCCTCGGCCACGCGGCCCGCGAGCATGTTCGTCTCGCCCACGAATTCGGCGACGAAGCGGGTGGCGGGGCGGTCATAGACGGCGGCGGGGGTGTCGATCTGTTCGATCCGGCCCTTGTTGAAGACGGCGATGCGGTCGGACATGGTCAGCGCCTCGGACTGGTCATGGGTCACGAAGACGATGGTCAGGCCAAGGCGGCGGTGCAGGTCGCGGATGTCCAGCTGCATCTGTTCGCGCAACCGCTTGTCCAGCGCGCCCAGCGGTTCGTCCATCAGCACGACGCGGGGTTCGAAGACCAGCGCGCGGGCCAGCGCCACCCGCTGCTGCTGCCCGCCGGACAGTTGCGACGGGCGGCGGTCCGCCATCGCGGCCAGCTCCACCATCTCCAGCGCGCGGGTGACGCGGGCTTGCGCATCGGCCCGCCCCACCCGCCGCATCCGCAGCGGAAAGCCCACGTTCTGCGCCACGGTCATGTGCGGGAACAGCGCGTAGTTCTGGAAGACCACGCCCATGTCACGCTTGTGCGGGGCCAGATCGTCGATGCGGTAGCCGTCCAGCCAGATCCCGCCCTCGGTCGGGCGTTCGAACCCGGCGATCATGGTCAGAAGCGTCGTCTTGCCCGAGCCGGAGGGGCCGAGCAGGCTCACGAATTCCCCCTTGAAGATGTCGAGCGCAAGGCCGTCGATCACGCGGGTCGTCCCGAACGACTTGGCGATGCCATCGCAGCGGATGAAGGGTGCGGGCGCCATTCCGGCCTCCGTTCAGGATTGCGCCAGCCAGGCGTTGAAGCGGGCCGACAGTGCCTCGATGTTGTCGACCCAGAACCAGGTGTCGATGGCGAGGGCCGATCCAAAGTTCTCGGGCGCGGTCAGCAGTTCGGAGGCGGCCTCGGGCGTCAGCATCTCCATCGCGGCGGTGTTCGGGACGCCGTAGGGCAGCACGGCCGGCATCTTCGACAGGTTTTCCGGCTGGCTCATGAAGGACACAAGCTGCATCGCCTCGTCCTTCATGGGGGTGCCCTTCAGGATGACCCAGCTGTCGGTGGCGTAAAGCGCCTCGTTGAAGGTCAGCTGGAAGTTGCGCTTTTCATCCCGCGCGGCCATCTTCAGCCGCCCGTCATAGGCGGCGGTCATCACGACCTCCCCCGCGCCCAGAAGCTGCAGCACCTGCGCGCCCGATTCCCACCAGACGACGTCGGACTTGATCTCGTCCAGCTTGGCGAAGGCGCGGTCGACGCCTTCGGGGGTGGCCAGCACCTCGTACACCTCGGCGGCCGGGACGCCGTCGGCCATCAGCGCGATTTCAAGCGAGCCCTTGGCCCCCTTGCGCAAGCCCCGCTTGCCGGGGAAACGCTCCGTGTCCCACATGTCGGCCCAGCTTGTGGGCGTGCCGTCCAGTTTGTCCCCGTCCCAGCTGAGGGCGAAGGCCCAGGTCAGCGTTCCCGCGCCGCAATCGGAGGCACCGCCTTCGGCGAACTGGTCGCGGGTGCCTATGGCGTCCCAGTCCAGCGGTTCGTAGATGCCGTCGGTGCAGCCCAGCTCCAGCTCGTCCGCCTCCACCTGCACGACGTCCCAGTTGATGTCGCCGGTGTCCACCTTGGCCTTGATGATCCCGTAGCCCCCGCCCCAGCTTTCCTGTTGAAGCGTATGGCCCGTCTTTTCGGTGAAGGGCCCGAACAGGATGTCGGCCTGCGCCGCCTGACCCGCGCCGCCCCAGCCGACCACCGTCAGATCGCGCGCCGCCGCCGGACCAAGGCCAAGCGCCAGAACCGTCGCACCAAGGGCAAGACCACGGAATGTCATGTTGCTTCTTCCTCCTGTCAGATGTTTTTGTTTTTGGCGCAGATCCCGGGGGTTCATGCCTGTCGGAACGGCCTTTCCTTCAGGCTGGAATGCGGGGTCGCCCGCTGTAAAGCGGGGCGTCATGCCGAAGGCGCGGGAGTTGTGGTCCGAACAGGACAAAGCGCCCGAAGGATGCATCCTTGGGCGCCTTGGTGCAGTTTCTGTGCAACTTCAGGTCGTAAGGGTGTTATTCCGCCGTGGGCGGCGTTTCGGGCGCGCGGTCCGGCCAGAACCGGACGCCCGGTTTCGCGAGGCCCCCGCCAACCGCCATGACCGTGCCATCCGCCCGCCAGCAGGCCGCGCCCGTCATTACGGGACCGAAGGCGATCGCGTTCATGCCGCCCCCGATATGGGGCATGACCTTCACCTTGTGGCCGAAGGCTTCAAGGGCGGCGGTTTGTGGGGCGAAGGCGCGTTCGATCTCCACTTCCTGACCTTGAGTCCACAGGCGCGGGGCTTCCACGGCCTGCTGGACGGTCATCCCATGGTCGATCAGGTTGACGATGCCCTGCAGGATCGAGGGGAAGATCCGCAACCCGCCGGGCATCCCAAGCGCCCAGACCGGCTGGCCGTCCTTCGTGACGATCATCGGCGCCATGGACGTGGGCACCCGCTTGCCCGGCACCACCGACAGCGCCTTGCCCGGACGCGGGTCGAAGTTGGACATGTAGTTGTTGGGGATGATCCCCGTTCCCGGCACCACGAAGCGCGCGCCGAACAGCCCGTTGATCGTGTGGGTGGCGGTGACGATGTTGCCGTCCTTGTCCGCGATCGTGATATGCGTGGTGTCGGCGCTTTCGCGGCCGAAGGGGGTCAGCGCCGTGGGCTGCCCGATCCTGGCCGCACATTCGGCGGCGTAGGCCTTCGACATCAGCCGGTCCACCGGAACATCGACAAAGGCGGGGTCGCCCGAGAACGCGCGACGGTCAATGAAGGCAAGGCGGATCACCTCGGCCATCAGGTGCAGGCTTTCGGGGGTGCCGAAGCCCATTCCCTTCACATCGAACCGTTCCAGCAGGTTCAGCATCTGCGGGATGTGCACGCCGGACGATGCGGGCGGCGGCGGGCCGATCACCTCGTATCCGCGATAGGTCCCCGTCAGGGGCGCCCGCTCCTCCACCCGATAATTGCGCAGATCGTCCAGCGTCAGGTAGCCGGCATCCGCGCCACCGGTCGCCATCCGTTCGACCAGCGCCTGCCCAAGGGCGCCGCCATGCAGGGCGGCCGCCCCCTCGCGCTGGATCAGGCGCAGGCTTTCGGCGTAATCTGCCATGACCATCCGGTCGCCCGGTTGCAGCACGTGGCCGCCGGGGGCCACGAGGGCGGCCATCGCGGGATCGGCCAGCAGGTCGTCCCGGAACTCGTGGATCGCACCGGCCAGGTAATGCGTGACGGTGAACCCGCGCGCGGCGGCGCGGATTGCGGGTTCCACCAGATCGGCAAAGGGCAACCTGCCAAAGCGGGCGTGCATGTCGCACCACCCCTTCAGGTTGCCCGGCACCGCGACGGCGGAGGCCCCGACCATGTTCCGCCGCCCTTCCGCATCCATGTAGCGCGCGGGTTCGTCCGACACGGGCGCGTAGATCTCAGGGTGCATCGCCGCGCCCGCCAGGGACAGCGCGTCGAACACCACGTTCGTGCCATCCGCCATGCGCACATGGGACAGTCCGCCCCCGGCAATCCCGACCATCATGGGCTCCACCACGGTCAGGGTCAGCAATGCCGCGACGGCCGCGTCGACCGCGTTGCCGCCGGCGGCCAGCATCTCCGCCCCCGCGGCCGATCCCAAGGGATGGTTCGTCACGACCATCCCGCCTGATCCGCTGGCGGGGGTCTTGTCGCAGGTGAAGGGCAAGGTCATCAACGTTATCCTTGAAGCGGGTCCGGCCGGCGGGCCGGACGGTGGTAGCGGTGTCAGGCCAGCTTGGCCAGAACCTTGGCCGTGGCGCCCGACAGGTCGCCCAGTTTGGCCTGACCTTGGCGCACCTGCGCCTCGCGCGCTTTGCCACGGATCTGGATGTCGATGGCCTTTTGCGCTTCGGACGCCACCTCGTCCCGCGGGAGGACCAGAACGCCGGATTCGTCGGCCAGAACCGCGTCGCCGGGCATCACGACGGTGTTGCCGCAGGACACGGGGATGTTGATCGCGCCGCCGATGTCATAGCTGCGCGTCGTGATGGGAGAGATGCCCTTGCACCACATCGGGAAGTCGGAGGCGATGATCTCCTCCAGATCCGTGCAGGGGCCGTCGACCACGGCGCCCACGGCGCCCGCGGCCTTGGCCCCCACGGTCACGCCGCCGCCCCAGCAGGCGTAGCGGTCGTCGTGCAGGCGGTCCACGAAGACGAAATCGCCGGGGCGGATCAAGCTCAGCAAATGATGCAGCAGGGTGGAGTCCGCGCCCGGGATGGCGATGGTCACGGCGGTGCCCACGATGCGGCGTCCGGGGATCAGCGGCTGGATCTGGCGGTGCAGGAAGCCGAACTGGCGCCAATGGCCGACGGTGGCGGTTTCGCACTGGGCCAGCAGGTCCAGATCGGCCTGCGGGATCTGGTCCGGCATCGGGTTGATCTTGTAGCTCATGGCCTTTTCCTTATTTTCCGAAGGCTTTGGTAAATCCGACGGTCCGCTCGATCAGCAGCACCATCGACAGGGAGACGACGATCAGCAGCACCGCCAGCACCGCCACCATCGGGTCGGTCCGATCCTCCACATAGCGGTAGATGGCGACGGGCAGCGTGGTCAGGCGCGGGCCGACCAGGAACAGCGACAGCACGATTTCATCGAAGGACATGATCGCCGCGATGGCCGAGGAGGCGACGATCCCCGGCACGAGGCGCGGCAGGGTGATCTGCAGGAAGGTCTGCACCGGCGTCGCTCCCAGCGTCATCGCCGCCTGTTCCACATCGGTGCCAAGGTTCGACAGGCTGGTCTGCAGGATGCGGACGGAAAAGGGCAGCGTCATCACCAGATGCGCCAGCACCAGCCCCGGAAAGGTCGCGACCAACCCCGCCGGGGTGAACACCATCAGGATGCCAAGGCCCAGCATCATCGACGGCAGCACCAGCGGGGCGAGGATCAGGCTCTGGATCGCGCGGCGGCCGGGGAAGTCCAGCCGCACCAGCGCATAGGCCGCCGGAAGCCCAAGCGCGAGGCTGAGGAACGCGACCACCGCCGCGATGATGGCGCTGTTGCGCAGCCCTTCCATGAAGCCCGCGTTCGACAGCACCTCGGCGTACCAGCGCAGGCTCCACGACGTGGGCGGGAAGGACAGGTAGGCGTCGCCGCTGAACGAGATGACGACGATCAGCAGCAGCGGCAGGAAGATGGCCGCGAAGACGGCGAACACCCATGCGCGGGCGAGGATAGTGAGAACCTTGGTCATGCGCGCACCTTCGTCAGGAACCGGAGAAGAAGGCCCGTCACCACCATCGCCACGATGAACAGGCCCAGCATCAGGAAGGCCAAGGCCGCGGCGGTGGGCCAGTCCAGCGTCATCAGCGCCAGATCATAGACCTCGGTCGCCAGAAGGAAGACGCGCCCGCCCCCCAGCAGCGACGGCGTGATGTAGGAGGAGATGGAGAGCACGAAGCCGATCGTCAGCGCCGCCACCAGTGCGGGCACCGACAGCGGCAGCGTCACCTTCAGGAACACCTCGTGCGGTTTGGCGCCCAGCGACATCGCGGCCTCGTCCAGGCGGGGGTCGAGGCGGCCGAGGCCGGCGGTGATGGTCAGGAACATGAAGGGCATGATCGCCTCGGTCAGGCCGATGACGACGCCGGTGTAGTTGTTGACCAGCGCCACCGGGTCGGAAATCACGCCCAGCTTCAGCAGGATCGTGTTCACCAGCCCGCCATTGCCCAGCATCACCATCCAGCCGAACGACCGCACCACTGCCGACACCAGAAGGGGCGAAGCCGCCAGCACGGTCAGCACCGTCCGCCAGCGCGGGCTGACATTGCGCAGATACAGCGCCACCGGATAGGCCAGCAGCAGCGCCAGCACCGAACAGGTGACCGACAGTTTCAGCGTGCGGCCCAGCAGGTCAAGGTAATAGCTGTCCCCCAGGATCGCGAGGTAGGTGGCCGGGCTGACCGCCTTCACGATGGCGCCGTAGTCCGAGATGTTCAGCGACATGCGGAACAGCCAGAGGATCGGGGCGATGAAGGTCACCGCCAGCACCGCGAGGACAGGGGCCAGCAGGATCCACGGCGTCATCCGCGATCCGGTTCCGGGGGTGGTGAACGCGTTCATGGCACGAACACCCGCATGTCCGACCCGCGCCAGTCCAGCGCGACCGTGTGGCCTACATGGGCCAGCGCGTCATCGGGATCCCCCGGGCGGATGTCGGCGATCATGCGCTGACCGCCCGCCAGTTCCAGCTCCGTCTCGATCATGGAGCCGACGAAGACGCGGCGCAGGACGCGGGCCTTCAGCGGCCCCTCGGCCCGCAGGCGCACGCAATGGGGGCGGATGACGGCCAGCGCCTCCCCCGCGCCTTCCGGCAGGACGTCGGGCATCGGCAGCGGCTGGCCGTCGATCGCGATGGTCCCGCCCGCGACCCGCGCCTTCAGCGTGTTGGCACGCCCGATGAAGTTCGCCACGAAGGGCGAGGCGGGGCGGTCGTAGATTTCCGCCGGGGTGCCGATCTGTTCCAGCCGCCCGCCATTCATCACGACGATCCGGTCGCACATGGTCAGTGCCTCCTGCTGGTCATGGGTGACGAACAGGGTGGTGATGCCGGTGCGGGTCTGGATGTCGCGCAGTTCGAACCGCATCTCGTCGCGCAGGCGGGCGTCGAGGTTCGAGAGGGGCTCGTCCAGCAGCAGGATCTCGGGCTCGATCACGATGGCGCGGGCGATGGCCACGCGTTGTTGCTGTCCGCCGGACAGGGCGGCGGGGCGGCGGTCGCCATATTCCTCCAGCCGGACCGCGCGCAGCGCCTCCGCCACGCGGGCGCGCGTTTCCTCCCGCCCGATCTTGCGCAGCTTCAGCCCGAAGGCCACGTTTTCGGCCACCGTCATGTGCGGAAACAGCGCATAGGACTGGAACACGAGGCCGAGGTTGCGTTCCCATGGCGGCGCGTGCGAGATGTCGCGCCCGCCGATGGTGATGCTGCCCCCCGTGGGGGCCAGAAGGCCCGCGAACATCCGCAGCGTCGTGGATTTGCCGCAGCCGGAGGGGCCGAGGACGCCGATGAACTCTCCCTTCCGGATGTCGAAGGACAGATCGTCCACCGCGGGCTTTGCGCCGCCATAGTCGAAGGTCAGCGCGTCGATGCGGATGTGGGGGTCCGCGGCGATGGGGGATTGGACGGTCATGGCGGTCAGTTGCCGGCGGTGATGATGCGGCGCTTCCACATGGCGTTCCAGCGGTCGTTCTGCGTCGCGACCCAGGCCCAGTCCAGCGGCAGCGTGCTGTCCAGCTGGCCAAAGACAGTGCGGGCCTGCGCCGCCTCGCTCGGCTGCGCCTTGCTGTTGGTGGGGGAGTAGAACATCGCCTCGGTGAAACGGGCCTGCGCCTCGGGCGACAGGGCATAGTTGATGAAGGCCTTGGCCAGCTCCGGGTTCTTCGAGCCTTCGACAAGGTTGATCGTGTTGATCTGAAGGATCGTGCCCTCCTTCGGTGTTATCGCCGCCAGCGTGCCGTTCGACGCGTCGGCGTAATACTGGGCGCGGGCGTTCCAGCCCGTCGCCAGATCCACCGTCCCGTTCATCACGAGGGTGTAGCTGTCGGGCTTGGGATCGAAGGTCTGCACGGCGGGGGCCAGTTCGGCCAGCTTTTCCACCGACTGGTCGACGGACTTCGTGTAATCCTCGCCCAGCATCGCCGAGGTCATGACCATCAGCCCGGTGCCAAGGATCGAGGGCATGGAGGTGGCCGCGATCTTGCCCGCGTATTTCGGGTCCCACAGCACTTCCAGCGAGGTCGGGGCCTCGGTCACCGCTTCGGTGTTGTAGGTGATGACCGCGTGATCGAAGGTCGCGGCGGGGCCATATCCCTCCTGTACGGTGGCTTGCGGCACCAGATCGGCAAGGTTGGGGACATCCTCCACCGTCAGCGGCGCGAACAGACCTTCCTTGTTGCCGATCAGCGCGGTGGTCACGTCCATGAAGACGACATCCATCTGCGGGTCGCCCTTTTGCGCCCGCGCCTGCCCCAGCAGCCCCGAGGAGGCGCGGTCGGAGGTGTAGTTCACCGTCACGCCGGGATGGGCGGCCACGAAGGGGTCCACCACGGCCTTCTTGTATTCATCCTCGAACACGCCGGTATAGCCGCCAAGGGTGATCTCCCCCGTCAGGTCCTGCGCGGCGGCGGCGCCCGTCAGAAGGGCCGTCGCGGCCACGGCCGAAAGAAGCGTTTTCATCTGTGTCTTCCCCTGTGTTCAATAACCGCGGCGCGCGTCGGCCAGATCGGCGACGGTGCCCGTTTCCTCGAAGGTGCGCAGGTTGCGGGCGATGATCCGGCTGCCCGTGGGCGCGTCGATCAGCGAGGCGACATGCGGCGTGACGGTGATCTGCGGATGGGACCAGAACGGGTGGTCGGAGGGCAGCGGCTCCACATGGAAGACGTCCAGCGTGGCGGCGGCGATCTGGCCGGAGGCGAGCGCTTCCAGAAGATCCTCGTCGACCATGTGGGGCCCGCGGGCGGCGTTGATGACTGCGGCGCCGCGTTTCAGCCGGTTGAAGGTGTCGGCGTTCAGGATGCCACGCGTGGCCTCGGTCAGGGGCAGCAGGTTCACTAGGATCTCGGTCCCGTCCAGAAATTCACCGAAGCCCGCGCTGCCCGAAAAGGTGCGCACGCCCTCGATCTCTTTCGGGGACCGCGACCAGCCGACCACGTCGAAGCCGATGACGGACAAAAGGCGCGCCGCCTCGGCGCCGAGGTTGCCAAGGCCCATGACGCCCACGCGCCGCTGCGGCGCGGGGGGCACCACGATCGGCTTCCATTCGCCCCGGGCCTGCGACGCCTGAAGGGCGGGCATGGCGCGGTGATGGCGCAGCACGTGCAGCGCCACGTATTCCTTCATGCGCTGCGTCAGGTCGGTCCCGACGGTGCGGATGATCGGCACGTCCGGCAGCTCCTCGTCGTCCAGGACGTGGTCGATCCCGGCGCCGATGGACACGATGGCCTTCAGGTTCGGGAAGGCCTTCATGTCCCCGGTCTGCGGGCGCCACACAACGCAATAGGTCACCGCCTCGGGGTCGGGGACGTTGCGCATGGAATGGAAGGTCCAGTCGGGCATCAGATCGCCCATCATGCGGCACCAGTCTTCGGTCTTGCTTTCGGCGGGAAGGTAGATCGCGACGGTCATCGGGGTCCTCTGGAAACGTGTCGGGATCATGAAAACGGCGATGCGCGCGCGGCGCAAAGCAAAAAATCTGGTCACGCCCATAGAAGAAATTTATGATGCGGGAGGATGGCACGGGGGCGGATGGCGCATGAACCTGAAACAGATGGAGGCCTTCTATTGGCTGACCCGCCTGAAAAGCTACCAGAAGGTGGCGGATCATATCGGGCTGACTCAACCCGCTGTTTCGGCACGCATATCGGGGCTGGAGGAAAGCCTGGGCGTTCCCCTTCTGGACCGCAGCGCGTCGGAATTCACCCTGACGGACCAAGGGCACGAGGTGGCCGAATACGCGGAGACGTTTCTCAATCTGTCCGAAGCTTTGACATCGCGCCTGAAGATTAAGCAAAAAAGACGTTATACGATCGGGACGGTCGGAATGGTCACCCGGACCTGGGGTGTGACCTTGCGCCGGAAGGTGATGGCCGATCCTGATATCGGGTTGGTGGACTTCCATTCGGCCGCCAATGTCGAACTGCGCCAGCAGGTCCGCAGCGGCGCGCTGGACATGGCCTTCGTCACGGGCGAGGCGGGATTGCCGCAGATCCCCGACAGCTTCTCGGTCCTCTACAAGGTGGGGTGGGTCGGGCGGCCGGACGTGGTGGGCCAGGTGCAGCGCCCCCTGACGCCGGACGAGATGCGGGGCCTGCCGTTGATTCTCTATCCCCACACCTCACCCCTCTTCCGCCCGGTGGCCGACATGGTGGAGGAAACGCGCCGCCGTCCCAACGCCCGCCACACCGGCAATTCGCTGGGCACGATCTGCGACATGGTGCGGGCGGGCTTCGGTGTGTCCGCCATTCCCCTGGCGGCGATGGAGCGGGAGATTGCCACCGGCATGGTGGTGGAGGTGCCAATGACCGTGCCCTTGGCGCCGTTGGACACGCGCTGCGTTTATGTCAACCGCGCGCGCAAGCAGCAGACGCAGCAGATCTTCGGGCTGGCGCGGGCGGCGGCGGCGGAATGGGCGGCCGCCCATCCGCGCTATGTCACCTTCGTGGACACCTGAAGCCGTTCGGCCAGAAGGCTCAGCGGGTGGCGCAGGGTGACGCCGGCCTGCGCCTGCGCCTGACAGCGGCAGGAAAAGCCGGTGGCCAGAACCGGAACCTCCGCCCGCACTTGCCCTGCCCAGCTTTGCGCGAAGATCCGGGCCGAGGTGTCGGCGTTGCGCACCTCATGGCCCCAGGTGCCGGCCATGCCGCAGCAGCCCGTCCGGGGACGGTCCAGCGCGACGCCGATGCGGGCGAAGATGCGGGCCCAGAGTTCGGACGCATCGGGCCGCATCGTTTGTTCCGTGCAATGGACCAGCAGGCGCGCGGCGCCTTGCGGTGGTTGTTCCGGAAGCCGGTCGATCACCGTGGCCAGCCAGTCCTGCGGCAGCAGCACCGGAATGGCGCGGGCCGCTTCGCGGTATTCGTCGGCATAGGTCAGCGTCACCGCAGGCTCGATCCCGACCAGCGTCAGCCCCGCCGCGTGCAAGCGCTCCAGCACGTCCGCCTGCCGTTCCGCGGCGCGGTGGAAGGCGTGCCGGCGCCCCATCACGTGCAACGGTTTGCCCGAGGGGCGGTAAGGCGCCAACCAAGGCTCCTTCCCAACAGCGCGGATCACGCAAGCAAGGTCCGCCACCAGTGCAGGCTCGAAATACCGCGTGAAGGCGTCGGGCACGATGATCACGGTCCGCTCCGGATCGGGCAACGTGTGTCCCACCACGGGCAGGTCCAGCGCGCCCTGGGGCAGGCGCGGCAGGTGGTGCAGGCCGATCGTGCGCATCGCGGGCAGGCTAGCGTTGAACAGGGGGCGCAGGCGGGCGGCGAGCGGCAGCGTCGGTTCCAGCAGGGCCAGCGCGTGGTCGCGCAGCGGGCGGCGGTGGCGGCGGTGCCACGCCTCCATGAACTTCGCCCGGAACGAAGGGACGTCCACCTGCACGGGGCAGGCGCGCGAACAGGCGCGGCAGGACAGGCAGCCGTCCAGCGCGTCCTTCACCTCGGCCTCGAAGACGGGGTCGGCGCGCCCGTCCGGCCCGCCCTGCCGCAGCCATTCGCGCACAAGGCCCGCCCGCCCCTTGGGCGAATGCCGCCGGTCCAGCGTCACCTTGTAGGAGGGGCACATCACCTCGGCCGCGTTCTGCGCGAAACAGGCGCCGTTGCCGTTGCAGGCCAGCGCGGGGGCATAGGCGTCGCGGGTGGAGCGGTCGATCTGCCGGTCGTGCTGGCCCCGCAGCGGCACGCCGTCGATCCGCATCAGCGAAGGGCCCGCGATCTTGCCGGGGTTCATCTGGTTGTGCGGATCGAAGGCCTGCTTGATCTGTTGCAGCACCGGATACAGCGGGCCGAAGACCGCCGGCACGAATTCGGACCGGACGCCCTTGCCGTGTTCGCCCCACAACAGGCCGCCATGCCGGCGGGCCAGCGCCTCCACCGCCTCGGTGATCTTGCGGATCATCGGTTCCTGCGCGGGATCGGTCAGGTCCAGCGCGGGGCGGACATGCAGGACGCCGGCGTCGACATGGCCGAACATCCCGTAATCCAGCCCCTCGGCATCGAGGATCGCGCGGAAGCCCGCGATGAACGGCTCCAGGTTTTCCGGCGGGACGGCGCAATCCTCCACGAAGGGCAGCGGGCGTTTCGGGCCGTCGGCGCGGCCCAGAAGGCCCACGGACTTCTTCCGCATCCCCCAGATCTTTTCGACATCCGGGCCGTGCGCGGTGCTGTGACCGCGCCGCCCGTTGCCGGGATCCCGCAACTCCTCTGCCAGCGCGTTCATGGCGGTGGCAAGGTCCTCGGCGGTGTCGGCCGTGAACTCCACAAGGTTGACGCCGCGTGCGCCGGTGTCGGGGAAGAAGGCCGCCACGTCGTGCCACACGACATCCGCCCGCGCCAGCGCCAGCACCCGGCTGTCCACCGTCTCGACCGAGGTGGCGCCCATGCGCGCCAGCACCCGCGCGTCGCGCAGCGCCGACTGGAAATCGTCATAGAAGATGTTGACCAGCGCCGCCATCTTCGGGATCGGCAGCAGGTTCAGCGTGGCCTCGGCGATCAGGCACAGCGTCCCTTCGGACCCGCAGATGACGGAACGCAGGCCCCGTTCGGGAACATGCCCAAGGTCGTAGCCGGTCAGGCTGCGGTTCATCTTCGGAAAGCGCTCGGCGATCAGGTCGGCGTGGTCATGGGCCAGCTTGGCCATCAGATCGGCCAGCGGATGCGGCCGGTCGGTGTTCACGACCTCCCCTCCCGCCAGCACGGCCGTCACGGCCAGCACGTGATCCGAGGTCTTGCCATAGGCGCAACTGCCCTGCCCGCACGCGTCGGTGGAGATCATGCCCCCGATCGTCGCACGCGAGGAAGTGGAGAGCTCCGGCGCGAAGAACAGCCCGTGCGGGGCCAGCGCCGCGTTCAGCCGGTCCTTGATGACGCCGGGCTGCACGCGCACCCGCCGCCCCGCCACGTCGATGTCGAGGATGGCGGTCATGTGGCGGGAACAGTCGACGACCAGCCCCTCCCCCAGCGATTGCCCGTTGGTGCCCGTCCCGCCCCCGCGCGGACGGATCACCACATCCGGCCAGTCGGCCAGAAGGCCCGCGATCCGTTCCAGATCGGCCTGCCCTTTCGGAAAGGCCACCGCGTCCGGCGGCACTTGATAGATGGAGTTGTCCGTCGCCAGAACCATCCGGTCCGAGGGGGCGCGGCTCAGCTCCCCCTCGAAACCGGCGGCGTGAAGCGCCGTCAGGAAACCGCCATAATCCGCCATGTCAGCCGGCAAAACCCTTCGAGACGTGGTCGCGGATGAAGCCCGCGCCGATCTTCACCAGCCGTTCCGACAAGGCCTTGCCGGTCTCGGCCGAGCTGTGGACGGGATCGCCGCCCCAGACGCCGTGGGGGGCGGCCTCGATCGCCTCCATCGGGACGCTGATGCGGGCCCCATCATACTTGACGGCGGCCATGCCCGCCAGTTCCATCCCCATCACGCGCCGGCCTTTCGGCGGGGCCTGCTTCAGGTCCATGCGCAGGATCTCGGGGTAATAGTGCAACCCGATGGAGGTGAGCGGATCGCCCCCGTGGCCTGAGGATTTCGCCGCCTGCTCCGGCCCCAGGATGTCTTTCAGCAGTTCGTAGCTGATCTGCCACAGATACATGGAGGCAACGAACATCCCGTTCTTCTTGCGCCAGGCCTGCGTCACCTCGTTGATGGCGAGGACGTTGCCGCCATGGCCGTTGATGATCAGGATCTTCGTCAGCCCGTGGCGCGCGAGGCTGGCCATGATGTCGTCCAGCAGCGCCGTCAGCGTGGGCTGGCTGATCGCGATGCCGCCATGCGAGGAGCCGAAATAATCCGACCCGCCGAACGGGATCGGCGGCGCCACGAAGGTCGGCACGCCTTCGGCCCGTGCGGCGCGGGCGATGTCCAGCGCCACGCATTCGGCGCCCAGATAGTCGCCCATCGGCGCGTGCGTGCCCTGATCTTCCAGCGAGCCCATGGGCAGCAGGATCACGGCGTCGCCGTTCAGGTGCTGACGGGCTTCCTCGCTCGTCAGTTCGGCCATCTTCAGTTTGTCGGTCATGTTGTCCTCTTACAGAATGTCGTCGCGGATGCAGGCCTTCAGGCGGTCGGTGCCGGCGGGCCGCAGGTCGGGGACGCCGTCCGCACAGGCGGGCAGCGCATAGGGGCAGCGCGATCGGAACACGCAGCCCGAAGGCGGGGACAGCGGCGAAGGGATCTCCCCCTCCAGCCGGATGCGGCGGGTGGCGTGCTTCAGGCTCGGTTCGGCCGAGACCAGCGCGGCGGTGTAGGGGTGCTGCGGGTTGAAATGGACGGCGTCGGCCGGACCCACCTCCATCACGCGGCCCAGATACAGCACCATCACCCGGTCCGAGATGAAGCGCACCACCGACAGGTCGTGGCTGATGAACAGAAGCGAGATGCCCTGCGTCGCCCGCAGATCGGCCAGAAGGTTCAGCACCTGCGCCTGGATGGAAACGTCAAGCGCCGATACGGCCTCGTCGCAGACGATGAACTTCGGCTCCACCGCCAGCGCCCGGGCGATGCCGATGCGCTGGCGCTGACCGCCCGAAAATTCGTGCGGCCGGCGGTCGAGGAAGGCGGGGTTCAGGCCCACCATGTCCATCAGGGCGACCAGCCGGCCTTCGCGCGCGGCGCCGGTGTGCAGCTTGTGGGTGTCCAGCGCCTCGGACAGGGCGGCACGGATCGTCTTGCGCGGGTCGAGGCTCGCATACGGGTCCTGGAAGATGATCTGCATGTCCTTGCGCAGGGCGCGCAGCTTTTCCGGCGCAAGGGTGGTCAGGTCGTGGCCCTGGAACACCATCGCCGCGCTGTCGCTGTCGATCAGCCGCAGCACCGCCTTGCCGATCGTGCTCTTGCCGGATCCGGATTCGCCGACCAGCCCCAGAACCTCGCCCGGGTGGACGGTCAGGGACACGTCGCGCAGCACCTGCATTCTGTGCTTGCCGAACAGGCCCTTCCGGCCCACGGGATAATGCTTGTTGAGGTTCCGGACCTCCAGCAGGGCGTTCATGCCGCTTTCCTTTCGGCTTCGGGCGCGCGGAAGCAGCGCACGTGGCGGTCGGGGCCTTCGAACAAGGGCGGGCGGTCCAGCGCGCAGCTTTCCAGGGCGATGGGGCAACGGTCGCGGAACGCGCAGCCCGAGGGGCGGCGGTCGGGCAGCGGCGGGGTGCCGTCCACCGCGTGCAGCCGGTCGCCCCGCGCCGAATGCATCTCCTCGTGCGAGGAAGGCATGCTTTCCAGAAGCGCGCGGGTGTAGGGGTGGTGCGGGTCCTCCAGGATCTGCTTCGCCGGCCCCTCCTCCACCACCTGTCCCGAATACATCACCGCCACGCGGTCGGCGATCTCGGCCACGACACCAAGGTTGTGGCTGATGAACAGCAGGCTGAGGCCGTCGGCCTGGTCCTGGCGCAGGCCTTGCAGCAGCTCGATGATCTCGGCCTGTATGGTCACGTCCAGCGCGGTGGTGGGTTCGTCCGCGATCAGCAGGCGCGGTTCGCAGGTCAGCGCCATCGCGATCATCACGCGCTGGCGCATCCCGCCCGACATCTCGTGCGGGTAGCCGTCGAAGCGGCGGTCGGGTTCGTTGATGCCGACGCGGGCCAGCAGGCGGAGGGCCAGCGCCTTCGCCTCGGCCGCGTGCATCGGGCGGTGGGCGCAGATCGCCTCCACCATCTGCGCGCCGACCTTGTGGACGGGGTTCAGGCTGGTCATCGGTTCCTGAAAGATCATGGCGATGTCGTTGCCGCGCACGTCCTCCAGCTCCTTCGCGCCCAGCCGGCCCAGATCGACCATATCCCCGGATTTGCGGCGCAGGGTCAGGGTGCCGGCCGACTGCCGGATCGCGCCCGGCAGCAGCCCCATCAGCGCCAGCGACGACAGCGACTTGCCCGATCCCGACTCCCCCACCAGGGCCGTGCACTGGTTCGCGCGCAGGGTCAGGCTCACATCCTCGATCACGCGGACGGAGTGGCCGGGGCGCGGGATGTCCAGACGCAGGCCCCGCACCTCCGCCACGACATCATCGGCGGTCGCGATGGGCCGCCCGTCGCTGGTCGGGACCGAGGTCGTGTCCTTGCCGCCGCCATTCCCCTTCGGGTCCAGCGTGTCGCGCAGACGGTCGCAGAAGAAGTTGATGGCATAGATCGTCAGTGTCAGGGCCACGCAAGGGATGATGATGCCCAGCGGGTCCTGGTTCATGAACTGCCGCGCCCCGCGGATCATCTGGCCCCAGCTGGGCGCGGGCGGCACGACGCCAAGGCCAAGAAAGGACAGCCCGCTTTCGATGGTGATCGCGGCCGCCGCCGTCAGCGAATACTGAACGGATACAGGGCCCGCGATGTTGGGCAGGATCGTTCCGAACACGATGCGGCGCGAAGGCGTGCCGAGGGCGCGCGACGCTTCCACGAAATCCAGCGCGGAGACGCGCAGCGCCTCGGAAAACGAGATGCGGGCGAAGGCGGGGAAATAAAGGATCGACAGCACCGCCACCAGCGTCACTGTGCCGGGGCCGAACAGCGTGACCACCAGCAGCGCCAGAAGGATGGGCGGGAAACACAGCACCACGTCCGACAACCGCGTTGTCACGAACTGGAACGGGCCGCGGAAATACGCGCCGATCAGCCCGAACAGCGTGCCCACAAGGCAGGCGATGGTGGTGGCTACGAAGGCCACGGTCAGCGACACCTGCCCGCCATGCAGCACGCGCGCCAGACGGTCGCGGCCGAATTCGTCCTGTCCCAGCCAATGCTTCCAGCTTGGCGCCGCAAGGCGGTCGCGGACCGAGATCTGGATCGGGTTCGCGTCGGTGATGAGCGGTGCGGCGAAGGGCGTGACGATCAGGGCCGCCAGAAGCACGGTCGGCAGGATCATCCGGCGCGGAAAACGGGGACGCACGCGGGTGGCGCCTTTGGGAATGGCGGTCATTGCAGGCGTATCCTCGGGTCAAGCAGCGAATACAGCAGGTCGATCGCCAGGTTGATCGCGATGAAGATGGCGGCGACCGTCAGGATGACGGCGCGCACGGTGGGAAAGTCGCGCTGCTCCACCGCCGTGACGAGCATGCCGGACAGGCCCGGCCAGTTGTACACGAACTCCACCAGCACGGTGGAACCCAGAAGGATGCCAAGCTGCATGCCCACCACGGTGATGACGGGGCCAAGGGCGTTCTTCAGCACGTGGCGGCGGATCACCAGCCGGCGGGTCAGGCCCTTGGCCGTCGCGGTGCGCACCCAGTCATGGCCGCGCATTTCCAGCACGCTGGCCCGCGTCATGCGGAACACGATGGTGGCCAAGTGCAGGGCCACGGTCACCGCCGGAAGGATCAGCATCCGCAGGTGCTGCACCGGATCTTCGGCAAAGGCGACGTAGCCGCCCGCCGGAAGCCAGCCCAGCACCTGCGCGAACAGATAGATGAACAGCGTTCCCACCACGAAACCAGGGACCGAGGTCAGCAGCGCGTTCACCGCCGAGGCCGCGATGTCGAACCGCCCGCCCGCCCGTAATCCCGCCGACGTGCCGGCCGGAATGGCCACCAGCAGGGCCAGAACGGTGCCCGCCACGATGATCTCCAGCGTGCGGGGAAGGCGCAGCGCGATGTTCTGCGCGATGGAGGAGCCGTCGATGATCGATGTGCCGAAATCCAGCCGCAGGCTGTCCCACAGGAAGGTCAGGTATTGGACACCCACCGGCGCATCCAGACCCATGGTGGCGCGCAGGTTGGCGATCGCCTCCGGCGTCGCGCTGCCGCCCCCCGTGGACAGCAGCAGTTCCGCCGGATCCCCGGGCACGAGCATCAGGAGCGAGAAGATGATCGTGCCCACGACAAGCAGCATCACGGCCGCGCCCGCGACGCGACGCAAAAGGAAAGCGGTCATCGGAGGGTCCTTATCCCAGCTTCGCCCCGTCCAGCACGAAGGCGCTGGACCCGCTGAGGAAGCCCGGCAGGGTGTGGAAGCCCGACACCTTCCCGGACATCCCGTAGGCCTGCGTCCGCCAGTTCAGCGGGATCTGGGGCGCTTCCTCGTAATAGGCGGTGTAAAGCTGCTGGTAGATCGCCTTGCGCTTTTCCATGTCCGGTTCGGCGCGGCCTTCCAGCAGCAGGCCGTCGATCCGCTCGCTCTTGAACCCGTAGGATTGCAGATAGGACGGGTTGCCGGAATAAAGCATGGAGAACAGGGCGTCGGGATCGTTGAAGGTGCCGGACGCGCCATGCACCGCGATGTCATATTGGCCGTTCGTGCCCATGGTCACGCGGCTGCCCCAGTCGGGCAGGTCCAGCGTGACGTTGATGCCGATCATGGCAAGATAGGCCTGCACCACGGCCGCCGTGTCCTGATGCATCCCGTAGGTCGCGGTGGCCAGAAGCCGGCATTCGAACCCGTCGGGATAGCCGGCCTCGGCCAGAAGAGCCTGCGCCTTTTCCATGTCATAGCTGTATTCGGCGGCGGGATCGGACAGCGCGATGGTGGAGCCCGGCGGGTTGGGGAACCCCACCAGCGGCGCCCCGCGGCCGGCAAAGGCCGCGTCCACCACGTCCTGCCGTTCGATGGCATAGCCGATGGCCCGCCGCACGCGCGGGTCCTGCAGGGGTCCTTTCTTGGCGGTGTTGAACAGCAGGAACATGAAGGGGCCGGTGTTGGTGGAAATCTCCAGGCTGTCGGACGCCTCCACCGTTTCGAACTGGGTCCAGGGGAGGTATTCGATCACGTCCACATCGCCCGCCTCCAGCGCCGAATAGCGGAGGTTCTCGTCGGCATAGGCGACGAAGCGGATGGCCTCCACGGCGGGCTGGTCGGGGCCGTAGAAGCGGTCCGCCCGCGCCACCTCCACATAGACCCCCTTTTCCTGACCTTTCAGGCGGAAGGGGCCGCAGCCGATCACCACCTCGGGCGTGCTGCGGGCCGAGATCACGGGCGCGCAATAGCTGGCCAGAAGGTGCAGGAACACCGCGTTCGGCGTCTTCAGCGTGATGCGGACGGTCTTGTCATCCACCGCCTCCGTTTCCTCGATGACGGAAAGGTCGGCCTTCAGGAACGCCGAAGAGCCTTCCTTCGTGATCTCGTTCAGGGAATGGATCACGTCGGCCGAGGTCACCGGATCGCCGTTGTGGAAGACGGCGTTGCCGCGCAGCTTGAAGAGGACCGCCTTGTCGCCTTCCCATTCCACCCTCTCGGCCACCTCGGGCACCAGGTTGCCGTCCCCGTCATAGCCCATCAGGCCGCGGAACATCGTCAGCTTGACGGTGTTGGCGGCCCCGCCGGTGTTCTCGAACGGGCTCAGGCTGGGCGGGAAGGTGGACAGGCCAAAGCGCAGCGTGCCCCCCGTTTGCGCCCGCAGGCCACGCGGCAGCGCCAGCGCGGACAGCCCCGCCCCAAGGCCCAGAAGGACCGCGCGACGCGACAGGGAAAGATGGGTGTCGTTCATGGATACCTCGGACATGCTGTTGGAAGGGTCGCAGGCTTCGGCCTGTCTTGCCCCCATCGAAGCGGCAGACGGCGCCCGGGTCCAATTAAAAAAACTTTTCGGACGCATAGATTCATTTGCGCCAAAACCATGGGCGGAAACGACAAAAGCCCCCGCAGGTGCTGCGGGGGCTTTTGTCGTGATGGGTGGTTTTTCAGCCGAAGACGCGGGTCAGGGCCATGTCGATGGCGGCGGTGATCTGGTCGATCTCGGCCGCAGTCACGATCAGCGCGGGGCTGAGACAGAGCGTGTTGTTCAGCCCCGGCAGCGAACGGTTCGTCACGCCGATGATCACGCCTTCGGCCGCGCATTCCGCCACGACCCGCTGGGTCAGCTTCTCGTCCACCGGCTCTTTCGTGGCGCGGTCCTTCACCAGTTCCGCCCCCTGGAACAGGCCGATGCCGCGCACGTCGCCGATGACGGCGTGCTTTTCCTGAAGCGCGCGCAGGTTCGCGGTCAGCCGCGCGCCCATGGCCTTGGTGTTGGCCAGCAGATCCTCATCCTCGATGATGCGCATGTTTTCCAAGGCCGCCGCCGGCCCCGCCGCGCATCCCCCGAAGGTGGAGATGTCGCGGAAATAGGACAGCGGATCGCCCGCGTCGTCCTTGAACATGTCGAACACGGCCTCGGTCGTGACCGTGAGGGAGATCGCGGCATAGCCCGAGGCCACGCCCTTCGCCATCGTCACGAAATCGGGCTTCACGCCGTAGTTCTGGTAGCCGAACCATTCGCCCGTCCGGCCCAGCCCGCAGACCACCTCGTCGATGTGCAGCAGGATGTCGTATTGCTTGCAGATTTCCTGCACGCGGTCCCAATAGCCTTCGGGCGGGGTGATGACGCCGCCGCCCGCCGTCACGGGCTCAAGGCACAGAAGGCCGATCGTGTCGGGGCCTTCGCGCAGGATCACCTCCTCGATCGCGTCGGCGGCGCGGCGGCCGTAATCGGCCACGTCCCATTGCTTGCGGTATTCGAGGCAATGCGGAACCTCCACAAACCCCTCGGGCAAGGGGCCGTACAGGGCGGCGCGCTCGGGCTGGCCGCAGGCGGCGAGGGTCGCGATGGTGGTGCCGTGGTAATCCCGTTCGCGGTAAAGGATCTTCGACTTCTTCCCGCCATGCTTTTGCGCCGAAAGCTGGCGCACCATCTTGAACACCTTCTCGTTCGCCTCCGAGCCGGAATTGGAGTAATAGACCCGGCTGAGGCCCGGCATCTTTTCCAGCAGCTTTTCGGCAAACAGCGCGCCGGGGATGGTTCCCGCCGCGCCCGCGAAGTAGTTCATCTTCACCAGCTGGTCGCGCACCGCGTCGGCGATGCTGGTCCGGCCATAGCCCACGTTCACCGTCCAGACCGCGCCCGACACGGCATCAAGGAACTTCCTGCCCGTCGCGTCCCAGACATGCAGGCCCTTGCCTTCGACGATGATGCGCGGATCGGCGGTCTCATAGGCCTTGTGCTGGCTCAGATGGTGCCAGACATGGGCCTTGTCGGCGGCGATCACGTGGCTCAGGTCGTTGGTCGCGACGTTCATGCGGGCATCTCCTTGAAGACATGGGCCATGGCAGCGTCGAAGCGGCGGAGGAGTTCCTGCGTCTGCGCCTTGGTGATGATCATCGGCGGACAGAAGCAGACCGCGTCGCCGATGGCGCGCAGGATCAGCCCGTGTTCCTGACAGGCGGCGGCCACCGCCTGCGCCAGCTTGCCCACCGGCTGGCAGCCCGCCTTCGTAGCCTTGTCCGAAACGAACTCCACCGCCGCGATCAGGCCTTCGCCCCGCACCTCGCCCACATTGGGGTGGTCAGCGTATTTCGCCAGACCGTCGCGCAGGATGCGGCCCATGGCGCGGGCGTTGGAGACAAGGTCCCGCTCCTCGATGATCTTGAGGTTTTCAAGGCCCACCGCCGTCGCCACCGGATGGCCCGAGGTGGTGTAGCCATGCCCGAATGTGCCCAGCGTTTCCGACCCGTCGGCGATGCCCTGATAGATGGCGTCCGAGAACACGATCGCGGCCAGCGGCTGGTAGGAGGAGGTGATCTGCTTCGACAGGACCAGCACGTCCGGCTGGATGCCATAGGTTTCGCAGGCGAACATGTTGCCGGTGCGGCCGAAACCGTTGATGACCTCGTCCGCGACGATCAGGATGTCGTATTTGCGGCAGACGGCCTGGATCTTTTCCCAATAGCCCTTCGGCGGCACGATCACCCCGCCCGCGCCCATCAGCGGCTCTCCGATGAAGGCCGCGACCGTATCGGGACCTTCGGCCAGGATCATCGCCTCCAGCTCTGCCGCAAGGCGGTCGGAGAACTGCTCCTCCGTTTCCCCGTCCTGCCCGAAGCGCCAGTAATGCGGGGTGGAGACGTGGCGCACGAAGTCCAGCGGCAGATCGAACCCCTTATGGTTGGCCGGGATGCCCGTCAGCGATCCCGCCGCGATGGTGATCCCGTGATAGCCCTTGATGCGGCCGATGAACTTCTTCTTCTGCGGACGGCCGATGGCGTTGTTGTAGAACCAGACCATCTTGACGACGGTGTCGTTCGCCTCCGACCCGGAATTGGTGAAGTGCACGCGGTCCAGCCCCGCCGGCGTCATCTCCACCAGCTTTTCGGCCAGAAGGATCGAAGGCTCCTGCCCCTTTGAGGCGAACAGGTGCATGTAGGGCAGCGTGTCCAGCTGCTTTTTCGCCGCGTCGATCAGGCGTGTCTCGGAAAAGCCGAGGCCCACGCTCCACAACCCCGCCAGACCTTCGATGTATTCCTTGCCGGCGTCGTCGAACACGTAGATCCCTTCGCCGCGCGCGATCACCAGCGGGCCGGTGCGTTCATGCGCGCGGGCGTTGGTCACGGGGTGCAGCAGATACTTGACGTCGCGGCCCTGAAGCGAGTTGGGGATGGTGTTCATCGTCCTGTCCTGTTGGTTGTGGCGTGGCCCCTGCCGGGTCGTTCCGGTTCACCCAACAGGAGCGAATCCGGCTTGGCAAGACCGAGTGCAGGGCGCCTTCGTGGAGGAATGACCGTCTGGTCGGGTTCCGATCAATGAGGCGGCGCTGCCGCAGATTTCGGCAAAGAAGAAACGTTCAGACGTGCTGGCCGCCGTTGATGTGGATCTCGGCCCCGTTGATGTAGGAGGACGCGTCGCTGCACAGGAACTGGATCGTGCGGGCCACCTCCTCGGTCGTGCCCAGCCGTTGCAACGGAACCTCGCGCTGCACGAGGCCGTCGGTTCCGGGCGACAGGATGGAGGTCGCGATCTCTCCGGGTGAAATGGCGTTGGACCGGATGCCGAGGGGGCCGAGCTCATGCGCCAGCTCGCGTGTCAGCGCGGCAAGGCCCGCCTTTGACGCGGCATATGCGACACCGGCGAAGGGATGCACCCGCGATCCTGCGATGGAGGTCACGTTCACGATGGACGCCTTCGCCTTGGTCAGTTCCGGCAGCAATTCGCGCACGAGGAGGGAGATGGACACGAGGTTGACGTTCATCACCCGAGTCCAGACCTCCGCTTCGGACAGGGCGACGCCCAGGCGGCTGCCGTCCGGCCCCTTGGGGGAGATGCCCGCATTGTTCACCAGCGCCGCCAGCTCCCCGTCCTGCAGGCGCGACCGCACGTCGGCCGCCAGCGCCGGGATCGCCGACAGGTCCGCGAGGTCGGCCTGAATGTGGCTTTCCCGCGCGTTGGGCCAGCGGCATTCGTCCGAAAACGGCTGCCGGGACACCGTCAGCACGCGCCAGCCCTCGCGTTGCAGGACCTTGACGGTCGCATGGCCGATGCCACGGCTTGCGCCGGTCAGAAGACAATATTTGATCAGGGGAACTCTCCCGTTCGGACCCTGAGGTTTCATCAGGATATGAAAAGGATACGCCGCACGGGGCCACTTGCAATCCAAATCTTCTGGATGCGCGGCATCAGGATTTTCTTTCTGTGCGATAATCCGTTTAAGGCCCGCCACCGGTGCGGTCAGCCGCTTTGCGACGGAAGGGCAAGATGGCTGTGATCCTTCAGCGCCGTGCCCGTAAGCCCGCGATCAAGCGCCTGCCGTGTCAGCCAGGCGATCTTGTGCGCGGCCTCGGCATGGGACAGGCCGCCCTTGCCGTGGATGTTGGACACGCAGTTGCGCAGGCTGTCAGGCGTTCCGGGGCGCGGCGCATGGGTCAGATAGGCGCCGAGGCTGTCCGAGACCGACAGGCCCGGCCGTTCCCCGATCAGGAGGAGGCACAGGCGGGCGCCCATGCGGGACGCGATCTCGTCCCCGATGGCGACGCGGCCGCCTTCGACCAGCGCGAGCGGGCCGAGCGTCAGCCCCTCCAGCGCCGGGCGCAGGTGGCGGATCAGGGACGCGGCCTGCACGGTCACGGCGGTGGCCGACAGCCCGTCGGCCAGAACGATGCCCACGTCGCAGAGGGCGTGCGGGATGCGGGCCTCATCCTCCGGGTCCAGCAGGCGGCCCAGATCGGGACGGCGGAGGTAGTTGGCGCGGACCGTGACGCGACTGCGGACGCGGAAGTGTGGCAAGGGCAGGTCCAGCGCGTCCCAGTCCACGGCGCCGTGGATCGCGGCGCGGGCGGCGGCGTGGCTGGCCTGAAAATCCAGCACGGCGGACAGGGGCGCCGCACCGCCATTCGGGTCCAGACGCACGCGGGCGGGGGTCAGGGCGTGCAGGTGGCGGATCAGGTCGCTCATGCCACAAAGCCCATGCGGCGGGTGATGTCGGACAGGTCCGGCAGGGCGCGCGTTCCTTCGCCGGCCAGGTTCATGCGGGCCAGCCATTGCTGGAACTCCGGCGCGGGGGCCAGCCCGCTGATCGTGCGCAGGTAGTCGATATCCTCGAAGGCGAGGCTTTGGTAGGACAGCATCACGTCATCCGCGCCCGGCACCGTGATCACGAAGTTGACGCCGGCGGCGGCCAGCACGGTCATCAGCGTGTCCATGTCGTCCTGATCCGCCTCCACGTGGTTGGTGTAGCAGACATCCACCCCCATCGGCAGGCCAAGGATCTTGCCGCAGAAATGATCCTCCAGCCCCGCGCGGATGATCTGCTTGCCGTCATAGAGGTATTCGGGGCCGATGAAGCCCACGACCGTGTTCACCAGAAGCGGGCGGAAGGCGCGGGCGACGCCGTAGGCCCGCGCCTCCAGCGTCTGCTGGTCCACGCCGTGATGGGCGCCGGCGGACAGGGCCGCCCCCTGCCCCGTTTCGAAATACATCACGTCCTGCCCCACGGTGCCGCGGTTCAGCGACAGGGCCGCGTCCTGCGCCTCGGCCAGAAGGGCAAGGTCGATGCCGAAGCCGCGATTGGCGCCTTCGGTCCCGGCGATGGACTGGAAGACCAGATCCAGCGGGCCGCCCCGTTCCATCACCTCAAGACTATTGGTCACGTGGGTCAGGACGCAGGTCTGCGTCGGCATGTCGAACCGCTGGCGCAACCCGTCCAGCGCGGTCAGCATGTGCAGGCAGTTTTCCACGCTGTCGGAGGCGGGGTTGATCCCGATCACCGCATCCCCCGCCCCGCGCAGCAGCCCGTCCAGCACCGCCACGGCGATGCCCTTCAGATCGTCCGCCGGATGGTTCGGCTGTAACCGCGTCGACAGGCGTCCCTTCAGGCCCAGCGTGTTGCGGAAGCGGGTCACGACCTCGGCCTTGCGGGCCACGCGGATCAGGTCCTGGTTGCGCATCAGCTTGGACACGGCGGCCACCATTTCCGGTGTCAGGCCGCGGGCCACGGCGGTCAGGTCGGCGGTCGTGGTGGCGGGCGACAAGAGCCAGTCGCGCAGGCCCCCCACCGTCATGGAGGCGACCGGCGCGAAGGCCGCGCGGTCATGGGCGTCGATGATCAGGCGCGTGACCTCGTCCACCTCGTAGGGGATCAGGGCGGTGGTCAGGAACTCCGCCAGCGGCAGGTCGGCCAGAACGTAGCGCGCGGCCACCCGTTCGGGCGCGGAGCGGGCGGCGATCCCCGCCAGCTGATCGCCCGAACGTTCCGGGGTGGCGGCTGCCAGAACCTGCGCCAGCCCGTCGAAGACAAAGCATTCCCCCCCGACAATAGCGCGATACTGGGGCATGAGGGGGCCTTTCCGAAACAGACAGGCCCCAGCCTAGGACCGGCCGGCGACGCCGACCAGTCCCACCGTCGCGCACCGTAGCGAAGCACAGGCCGAGGTCGCCGCCTGCCGCTTTTTCGGGCCGTCCGCCGAAAACCTGACCGTCCCGCGAAGGTGGCCGATGTCAGCGCAGTTCGGCCAGATGGCCTGCGTCGAAACCCTGCACCTCTTGCCCCAGCCGCACCTTGCGGGCCCATTCGGCGTCCGAGATCAGGGCCCGTCCCACGGCGATCAGGTCGAACTCCTCCCGCTCCATCCGCGCGATCAGGTCGTCGAGGGGGGTGTGGGCGGAGCTTTCGCCCCCGAACGCCGTCATGAAGTCGGAGTTCAGCCCGACCGACCCCACGCTGATCGTGGTGGCGCCCGTCAGCTTCTTCGCCCAGCCAGCGAAGTTCAGCACCGGGTCCAGATCGGCGAATTCCGGTTCCCAGAACCGGCGTTGCGAACAATGGAGCACGTCGACCCCCGCCTCCACCAGCGGCAAAAGCCAGTCCGTCATCTCGTCCGGGGTGGCGGCAAGGCGGGCGGCGTAGTCCTGCTGCTTCCACTGGCTGACGCGCAGGATCACGGGAAAGTCGGGGCCCACGGCGGCGCGGACGGCGCGAACGGCCTCGGCGGCGAAGCGGGACCGTTCGCGGATCGTGGCGCCCCCGAAGACGTCGCCGCGCGTGTTGGTTTCCCCCCAGAAGAACTGGTCGATCAGGTAGCCATGCGCGCCGTGCAGTTCCACCACGTCAAAGCCCGTGGCCTTGGCCGCCGCGGCCGCCTTGGCAAAGGCCGCCACGGTGTCGGCGATGTCTTCCTCGGTCATGGAAACGCCGCGCGGATCGGCCGGACCCACAAGGGCCGAAGGGCTTTCCACGGGGGCCTCGGGCTCCCACTCCCCCGCCCGCGTCGATCCGGTGTGCCACACCTGCGGGCCGATCCGGCCGCCGGCACCATGCACGGCCTCCACCACCTCGGCCCAGCCCGAAAGGGCCGTGTCGCCGTGGAAGAAGGGGATGCCCGGCAGGTTGCGCGCGGCCGGTCGGTCGATCACGGTGCCTTCGGTCAGGATCAGGCCCACCTCCCCTTCGGCGCGCTTGCGGTAATAATCTGCCTGTGCCGCGCCGGGGATGCCCTTGGGGGCCATGTTCCGGGTCATGGGCGCCATGACGATGCGGTTCGGCAGGGTCAGACCCTTCAGGGTGAAGGGCTGAAAAAGGGCGGTGGACATGGCTTTATCCTTCTGGTGATGTCGGATGCTAGGTATAGGTTGAACACCTGGTGTCAATCGGATACCTTCGCCTCACCAGGTTACCCGGAGGATACCCATGGACGGCGCCACCCGCTTTTCCGTCGATTGCCCCAGCCGGTTGCTGTTCGAACAGATCGCCGACAAGTGGTCGATGATGATCCTGACCGTGCTGAACGAACGGCCCACACGCTTCAACGAGCTGAAGCGGCGGCTGGAAGGGGTGTCTCAGAAATCCCTCAGCCAGACGCTGCGGCGGCTGGAGCGCAACGGCCTGATCACGCGCAAGGTGCTGCACACGACGCCGGTCGCGGTGGAATACGCGCTCAGCCCGCTGGGCGTCACGCTGCTGATGCCGTTCCGCGCGCTGTACGGCTGGACCTGCGAGAACATGGCCGCGGTGGAGGCGGCGCGGGAGGCGTTCGACCGGCGTCTTGCCGCAGAACCCTTCTTGGCCTGAAAAACGCGACGTGAGGGCGGGTGGTTGCGTGGGACTGGCTAATCGGCCGGTCAGCGACCATTCTTCCATGGGAAAGGAAAACAAGATGACCAATCCCTTCATTCGGCCCGACGTTGCGATCTTCCTGAAACAGCTTGAAGCGCAGGCGGCGGCGAGTGCCGGTGCGCCCCCTTCCCTGGACGCCACGCGCGCCGGCATGGAGGAGAAGTCAAGGCAGGCGGACCTGCCGGTCGGCGATCTGGCGCGGATCGAGGATCTGACCGCCAAGGGCCCGGACAGCCGCGCCATCGCCCTGCAGCTTTACGACGTCCGTCCCCAGCGGGAGGCGAGCCCGCTGGTCGTCTTCTATCACGGCGGCGGCTTCGTAACGGGCAGTCTGGCGACGCATGCGGCGATCTGCGCGCAGATCAGCCGCCTGCTGGACCTGCCGGTCGTCGCCGTGGATTACCGCCTTGCGCCCGAACACCCCTGGCCCGCCGCGCCCGACGACGGCGAGGCCGCGACCCGTCATCTGGCGGAAGCCCGCGATCTTGGTTTCGTGGTGGAGGGGCTGTTCCTGTGCGGCGACAGCGCGGGCGGCAACCTTGCGCTGGTGACAGCACTGGCGCTGAAGGACCGTCCGGCGGCGGTGCCGGTTCTGGGGCAATGCCTGTTCTATCCGGTCGCCGACCTGAAAACCACCTACCCGTCCGAGGAGGCGTTCGGCCATGGCTACCTGCTGACGCGCGAGTTCATTCAGGGCATGATGCTGCAATACAAGCCGGACGTGTCGGATCCGCGCGCCTCGCCCCTGTTCGGCTCGCTGGAGGGGTTGGCCCCCACCGCCGTGGTGACGGCGGGGGTGGACCCGCTGCGCGATCAGGGGCGCGCGCTGGTGGCGGCGCTTGGCAAGGCCGGCGTGCCGCTGGCCTTCCACGAGGCGCGGGGCCTGATCCACGCCTTCCTGAATTTTCGGCGGGCGATCCCTTCCGCCTCGGCCGATCTGGAACGGGGGCTGGCCCTGTTCCGCACGCTGGTGGCGGGATCGGTGCCGCGCCCGAAAAGGTAAGGCGGGTTGGGGGGGGCGGCACTCGGCCCCTTGTTCAGGCGCCGCGCGAGGCGGGCGGCGTCGGCACGTGCACGAAGCTGCGGTCGACATACAGCCGCGCGTGGCCGTCAAGGCGGACGCGGATGTCGATGACCTTTCTGATCAGGACGTTGTGGGTTCCGACCTTGCGCGTGTCCTGCAACAGGCAGTCGAAGGACACGATCGCATCCTCCGGCGCCTGGTCGCCGGAAGGCATGTCGTGCCAGCGTGGGGGCATTGCGCGCCTCCCTGTCCGTCTCGCGCCCGGCGACAGGTCCGGCGAATGGTGCCTGCTCAGACGCGGCACGGCTTCCCTCCCGCTTTGTTTGACGTGTTAAACACATCGCTGCTTGTCAACAGAATCCTTCACATGAAAAATATCCCTCGATAGGGAGCGCACGAGTTGATCGACGACGGATCCCGCCTTGCCGAAACGCGGCGAAGCCTGCCCATGGCGCTGCTGCGCGCCCGTGAGGCGGTCATGGGATGCTTTTCATGCTGAACACCCACGGGGTCACCGAACAGCAATGGCGCGTGATCCGCGTGCTGGAGGAGTCGGGCACCGTCGTCGCCTCCGCCCTGTCGCGGATGGTGGCCAACCTTCCCCTTCGCTGACCCGCATTCTGCGCGCGCCGGAACTGCTTGGCGTCATCGCGCTGGCGCGGGATCGGAGCGACGGGCAGTGCCAGCAGATCACCCTGACCGACCAGGGCCGCGCGCTGATGGCCAAGGCCACCTTGGAAAAGCGCCGCCATCTAGCGGCGCTGGAAGCCCGCATTGGGGCGTGGCGGATCGACCGGCTTCTGGACGAATTGGACGACATGATCGCGCAGATCCGGCGCGTGGGCGACGGACGCCTCAGGCGAAGCGGCGGACTTCTTCCAGAACCTGTTCTTCCAGATAAGGCTTTCCCAGGAACACCGCGCCTTCCGGGATCACCGCCCGGCTGACATGGCGGTGCCCCGAGGTGACGATGATCCCCACCGGCGGCCAGCCGTCCCGCACGCGTGACGCCAGCCACAGCCCGTCCTCCCCCGGCCCCAGATCCACGTCGGTGAAGATCACGCGGATCGACGGGCAGGTTTCCAGGATGCGGATCGCCATTTCCGAGGATCGGGCCCCGATCGCCTCGAAGCCGGCGTCGTCCATCATGGCCAGCGCGGCCATCCGCAGGATCGGTTCGTCCTCGACAACGAGGATGGTAGGGTCAGACATGGGGCATCTTCCTCATCACGACTGCCGCAACTCGGACAGGGGTGCCCGGATGGTCGCGACAAATCCTGATGGGTCATAACTCAGTTCCACCCCGCCGGTTCCGGTCAGACCCATCTGGATGAGCCGGGATCCGAAGCCCTTGCGGGTCGGGGGATGCACCTCGGGGCCACCCGCCTCCTGCCAGACGACGACAAGATCCCGCTCCCCTTCGGACACGTCCTCGATGTGCCAGACGACGTGCAGGAGGCCCGCGTCCACCGAAAGGCAGCCGTACTTGACCGCGTTGGTGGCCAGTTCGTGCAGAAGCATCGACAGGCTCAGCGTGCTGCGGGCGCCAAGGTCCACATCGGGGCCGCCGGTGCGAATCCGTTCGGGTCCGACCAGCGGGGCAAGGGTCGACTGGATGGTCTGGCGGATCGATCCCGCTTCCCAGTTGCGGTGCAGCAGCACGTCATGGGCGGCCGACAGGGCCTGCATCCGGCGCAGGAAGTCCTGAAGCGCGGTCTTGTCGGTGGCGGCCCGCAGCGTCTGGCTCGCGATGGCCTGCACCATCGACAGGCTGTTCTTCAACCGGTGCGACAGTTCGTGGTTCAGGACCGCCTGTTCCTTTTCCGCCCGCGCCGTGGCGAGTGCCGCGTAAAGACGGTCCGCGACGCGCCGCATGAAGTCGACTTCGCCGGCCGTCCAGTGGCGGGGCACGTTCTGGTGGACGTAGAGGGCGCCGATCAGCTCCTCCTGCCGCATCTGGGGGACGCTGATCTGCGCGGCGACACGGTTGGCAAGGTAATTGTCCAGATCGCCGGCCAGCTGCACCTCCGCGACGGCATCGTTCAGGACAAGAGGCTGCCCGGTTTCCAGCTGCGCCGTCGTGTCCTCGAAATCCGACAGTTCATAGCTGCCATAAAGGCGGCCCGCGCCCTCCGCCACGCACTCGCCGGTGACGATATAACGGCCTGCCCGGCGGTCCACGACGGCATAGCCGGCCCTTGTCGCATCCAGCGTCTTCAGCACGAGCCCACAGGCCAGCTCGATCATCTCCTCGGGGGTGATGGCGTGTCGCACGCTGTTGCCCAGATCCAGCAGCGCTTCCTGCCGAAGCGCGGCCATCTTCTTGTCTGTGATGTCCTGGACGGTTCCGCACATGGCGCGGATGCGGCCCGTGTCGTCGCGGATGAATTCGGCCCGGCGGGCGATCCAGCGCAGCTTGCCATCGTCCGCGCGGCGGATGCGGTACTCCACGTCGGATGGGGCGGTCCCCTCGGGGTGAAGGGCGTCCCGGGACGCAAGCTCGCGATCCTCGATCATGACGATCTCCTGGAACAGGCGGGTGGAGGCGCGTTCCTGCGCCGGCACCCCGAAGATCCGAAAGAACTCTGAGGATCCCACGACCGTGGCGGTCGCGACGTCGATCTCGAACGTGCCGACGCCGCCGGCTTCCTGCGCCAGCCGCGACCGCTGTTCCGCGTCGCGCAGCGCCCGCGCGTCGTCGGCGCGTTCGCGGGCCACCGACAGAAAGCGCGCGATGGTCTGGAAGAAGGACAGCGCCTCCTCGTCGAAGCTGTTGACCTCGGCGCTGCCGAACGAGATGACGCCCACCGCCCGGTCCCGCACGCAGATCGGGAAGCCGGCATAGGCCCGCAGCCCTGTGGTCCGGGCGATCTGGTGGCGCGGTTCGCGCGTCACGTGCAGGTCGGACAGGACCAGCGGTTCCGCCGTTTCCGCGACGATCCCGCACAGCGGCACGTCAAAGGCCACGTTGTCCAGCGCCATGCGTGTTTCCTCGGCCACGCCGACCGAATGGCGCAGAAGAAGGTGCTGCCTGTCCGGGGCGATGTCGTAAAGATAGCACTGCTCGAACCCGATGGTGTCCGTGCCGCCTTCCAGAATGGGCCCCAGGGTGGCTGCGGGATCGTCCGTGCTCAGCAGTGCGCTGGAAGCCTGGGACAGAAGCGACAGCCGCTGCGCCTGCCGGCGGGCATGCGTCCGGTCCCGCAGAATCTTGACATAGCCGACATGCTGGTCGGCGTCGTCCTTCAGCAGCATCATCTCGCCCAGGGCGAAGAAGCGCGAACCGTCCTTGCGCACGTGCCAGCGTTCGTCCGCCGCGCGCCCTTCGGCCCGCGCCGTCGCCATCTCCATGTCCGGAATGCCCACCGTCCGGTCGACGGAGTTGAAGATGATTGTTCCCGGCCGGCCCTGCATCTCGTGCTCGGTCCAGCCGAAGACGTTCTCGGCGCCCTGGTTCCAGGCGGTGACGTTGCCCGCCAGATCCAGCGACAGGATGGCGTAATCGACGGAACTGTCGATGACCTGCCGGTGATGCGCGGCCAGACGCTGCGTGGCCGCAAGCGAAGCGCGAAGCTCCACCTGCGTCATCGCCTGCCGCGCCAGAAGACGCAGGGTGCGGATCTGGTGGCTGTCCAGCTCCCGCGGCTTCTTGTCCAGAACGCAAACCGTGCCGATGGGGAAGCCGCCGCGCGTCTTCAGAAGGGCGCCCGCATAGAATCGCACCCCGTCGGTTCCGCGCACCAGCGGATTGGCGTCGAACCGCGGGTCCCGATGCGTGTCGGGCACGATCATCAGCCCGTCCGACAGCAGCGCCTTCCCGCAGAACGAGGTGTCGAGCGCGGTGTCGCACAGGGCCGGGCCGACCTGCGCCTTGAAGAACTGGCGGTGGGTGTCCACGAAGTTCACCAGCGCGATCGGGGCCTGACACACCTCGGCCGCGATGGCGGCGATGTCATTGAATTCATCCTCGGGTGGGGTGTCCAGTATCTCGTACTGGTGCAGCGCCAGAGAGCGCGCCTGTTCATCGAAGGGAAGTCGGGGCACATCAACAGCTTGGGGCGGCATGGAGACCTACGTTCCTCGGGACGGTTCCTTGTCTCATCATCCGTGGCCGGGGGCAAGGCGGTCGGGATCGGCGGATTGTCCCCGAACCGGCGTGCCGCGAAATCAGCGGGTTGCATCCGGGGGCGGAAGCGCCACAAAGCGGTGGCAACGCGCAAGACAGGGATACACACGCCATGCAGATACTCGGTCCGGTGCTGTTTCTGGACGCCGTGGCGCCCGACGGGGTTCATCTGGCCGCGCTGTTCCTGGCGCCGAAGGGCCAGCAGCCCCCGCCGGTGGAGGTGGGTGGCACCTTCCTCCCCGCCGTGCCGATTGCCGAATACGACGCGGTGACGATCTTCCGCGCCCGCTTCCTCCTGCCCCCGCGCCGGTCGGAATACCGCTGGAACGGCACGGCCTTTGCCGTGCAGGGCGATCTGTCCGGCCCTCTGCGGATCGCCTACGTGTCCTGCAACGGCGAGGAGATCGGCGATCTGGGCCGCGAAGGGTCGGAACGCAACGCCATGTGGGCGCGGCTGGGGCGCGATCATCAGGCGGACCCCTTCGCCCTTCTGTTGCATGGCGGCGATCAGGTTTATGCGGATGAGGCGACGGACGACCATCCGCTGACGAAAGGCTGGCCCGACAACCTGCCTGACGAGCCGTCCGATGAGGCGCTGGCCGATCTGCGCCACCACCTGCGGGAACGGTTCCTCGAACGCTATGCCGCGCTTTATGCCTCGCCGGAATTTGCGTGGGCCGTGGCGCGGATTCCGTCGCTGATGCAATGGGACGACCATGACATCTGCGACGGCTGGGGCTCGCTGCGCCGGAAGGCGACGGAATCGGCCGTCGGCCGCACCCTGTTCGACGTGGCCCGCGAAGCCTTCCTGATCTTCCAGGCCGCCGCGCCGGAAGGCGACCTGCCCCCGCGCTTCCCCGACCCCTCCGGCGCCCATCTGGGGTGGGAGGTGCGCGCCCCCGGCCTGCGCCTTCTGGCCCCCGACCTGCGGTCCGAACGGCGGCGGGACCGGATCATGGGCCCCGGCGGATGGGCCTTCATGGACGGGCAGGCCCCGATGGCGAAGGGCGAGAAGTGCCTTCTGATGTCCAGCGTGCCGCTTCTGGGGCCGCGCCTGTCGCTTCTGGAAAACGTGATGGGGCTGGTGCCGCGCATGCAGCGGTTCGAGGATGACCTGCGCGACCAATGGCAAAGCCACGCCCACCGCGCCGAATGGCAGCGGATGCTGCGGCGGATGGTCACCCTCGGCCCCAAGGGCGGCGACATCGCCGTTCTGTCCGGGGAAATCCATCTGGCGGGCCGTGGCCAGATGCGTTTGGCGGAAGGCACGACGCTGAACCAGCTCGTGGCCTCCGGCATCTCGCACCGGCCGCCGCCGAAAGGGTGGGCGCGGTTTCTGGGCGCGCTGTCCAGCCTTGGCGACTCGCCGCTGGACGGGCATCCGGTGCGCATCGGCCGCATCCCCGGACAGGCCGGCCGCTATGTCGCGCAACGCAACTACCTGACGCTGCGGCGCGAAGGGAGTGCGTGGCACGCGCAGTGGGAGTTGGAGGACAGCGGGACGTCGCCCGTCCTCCCCCTCTGACGGCTAGTGCTGCATCCCGCTGCCGCCCACGACGACGAGGTTGTAGGGCGCACCCTCCACCGGAATGTCCTGCGTGGTCTTTAGCGTGTCGCCAGACACGACGTGCAGCATCCCTTCGGCGGGGTCGGTGACAAGGATCTGCCCGCCCGCCGCCGCAAGGCGCGGGCGCGGGTCGTTCCAGTGACCGTCCATGGAATAGGGGCCGGTCACGCGCGCCCCATCCTCCACCGTGCCCTTCAGCACGTTCAGGCGGTGCAGGGTGCCATCCTCGGTCAGGACATAGGCGTATTGCGGCTTTGCCGGATCCAGCACGAAGTCCACCCGGCGGAAGGGCAGCTTCACGAATGTGAAGTGGGGCTCATCCTCGGGGTCGACCACGACCACACCGTCCGCGCCATAGTTGCCGACGAAGACCTGCATCGCCTGCGCGCCCAGAAGGGTGCCGGTCGTGCCTTCGGGCCAGTCGGCGGGATAGGGCAGCAGGTTGAACTGCGGCGTGTCGCCTTCGCGCACGGTCAGCACGCCTTCCTTGCAGCCGGCGGCCAGATAGGCGCCGGACAATGCCTCGCCATGGATGCCGGTGCAGGTGGCCAGATCACCCGCCGCCGTGCCCTCCGCCGTGAAGGCCTGAAGGCCCAGACGGGGCGGCGCCGCGTCCCCCTCCACCGGCGCGTCGGAGGCGACGGAGGACAGAAACACGTCCCCGAACGGCAGCGCGAAGCCGTGATGCGCGCGGCCCTGCGGGAAGCGGACGGGGTCGGCCGTGCCGTCGGTCAGCGCGGCATCCGACAGGAACTCGGCATAGCCGCCCTTGTCATACTGGATGGAGGTGGTGCCCCCGTGAGCGACCACGTGGAACGGGCGCGGGCCGGTCAGGACCGCGTCCATCGCCAAAGGGTCCGACAGCGACAGGTCCGAATGGTCGCCGTGCGACACCAGACGAACGCCGCTGTTCAGAAGGTTCACCTGATCGTCGTCGGACTGCACGGCCACGACCGCCGCGCCCCCGGCGGCGGAATACAGCTTCGCCTGCCCCTTGATGTCGAAGGTCCAGCGGGTGTCGGGCGCGTTCAGGTCGAAGGCGGTGATCTTCGGCGCGTCGTGATCGCCGATGAACACGCGCCAGACGGCGTCCTCGGCCAGGGATGGGGTGGCAAGACACGTGGCCAGCGCGGATGCGGCGGTCAGAAGGCGGGTGTGGATCATCGTTGTCCTCCGTTCGATGGGTGATCGGTGCCCCAGGTGCGGGGGGCGTCGCGGGCCAGCAGCCGCGCCTCGGCGGCGCACAGGCAGGCGCGGGCGTGATGCGGGCAGGCGTTTTCCTTCATCGCGCGCTGCCACAGGCGCAGGGCGGATGACGCGCTCCACGGCAGGGCGGCGTCGCGCAGCCAGCCGCGCAGATCCTGCGGAAGGTTGTCATAGCGCGCCATCGGGCTGACCGAGGTCCGCCGTTTCAGGCTGGTGCACAGGTTGCGCCGCATTCCGGTATATCCGTTATAGTATTACGTTACATCCCAGTTACGGAGGATTGGGCGAAAGGGCAACGGGATTTTTGCCGCCTTGGTTTTCGCCTTCTGCCTGCGAAACAGGCGGTGGGGATGCGCGCTGCCCGCTGCACAGGCAGATCCGGGCGCGTGGCCCTGAACGCCCCGCCTTCGCTTGTCGGCTTCAGGATGATGATCCTATCACCGGAATACAGGCGGCACGAAGGACCGCCGCGAAGACAGGGTGGGGACATGTTGAATTTGAAATGCGTTGTGGCCGGCGCGGGGTTGGCGCTGGCGGTTTCCGGTGCGGCGGATGCGCAAACCGCACCCACGGGCGAGCCGATCAAGATCGGGGTGCTGCATTCGTTGTCCGGAACGATGGCCATCTCGGAAACCACGCTGAAGGACACTGTCCTGATGCTGGTGGACCAGCAGAACAAGGCGGGCGGCGTCCTGGGCCGCCCGCTGGAAGCCGTCGTCGTGGACCCCGCCTCGGACTGGCCGCTGTTCGCCGAAAAGGCGCGCGAGCTGCTGACCGTGTCCGACGTGGACGTGATCTTCGGCGCCTGGACCTCCGTCAGCCGCAAATCCGTCCTGCCGGTGCTGGAGGAGCTGAACGGCCTGATGTTCTACCCCGTCCAGTACGAGGGCGAGGAATCCTCGAAGAACGTGTTCTACACCGGCGCCGCGCCCAACCAGCAGGCCATCCCCGCCGTCGACTACATGATGGAGGAGCTGGGCGTCGAGAAGTTCGCCCTTCTGGGCACCGACTACGTCTATCCGCGGACCACGAACAACATCCTGTCGGCCTATCTGGGCGACAAGGGCGTGGCGGAGGGTGACATCTTCACCAACTACACCCCCTTCGGGCAATCGGACTGGTCCAAGATCGTGGCCGATGTCGTGGCGCTTGGCGCGGACGGCAAGCAGGTGGGTGTCATTTCCACCATCAACGGTGACGCCAATATCGGCTTCTACAAGGAACTGGCCGCCGCCGGTGTTTCGGCCGAGGATCTGCCCGTCATCGCCTTCTCGGTCGGTGAGGAGGAGCTGTCGGGCCTGGACACGACCAACCTTGTCGGCCACTTGGCCGCCTGGAACTATTTCGAGTCCGCCGACACGCCGGAAAACAAGGCCTTCATCGACGGCTGGCACGCCTTCACCGGCGACGACACCCGCGTAACGAACGATCCCATGGAAGCCACCATGATCGGCTTCAAGATGTGGGTGCAGGCGGCGGAAAAGGCCGGCACCACCGATGTCGATGCGGTGCGCGAGGCGATGTATGGGCAGGAGGTTCCAAACCTGACCGGCGGCGTGGCCAAGATGCTGCCGAACCACCACCTGACCAAGCCCGTCCTGATCGGCGAGATCCGCGACGACGGCCAGTTCGACATCATCAGCCAGACCGAACCCGTGGCCGGCGATGCCTGGACCGACTTCTTGCCCGACTCGGCGGTGCTGGAGGCCGATTGGCAGGAACTGGATTGTGGCATGTACAACACCGAAACCAAGACCTGCGTGCAGCAGAAGTCGAACTACTGACCCGAACGGATCGATGATGCGCGGATTGCTGCCCCTTCTGCTGGCGCTGGTGCTGGCTTTGCCCGCCCATGCGCAAGACGTGGCGGCCGTGCTGGACGCGCATCGCGAGCAGATCGAGAAGCCGTCGCGCACCACCATCGGCCCGGTGATCGACGCGCTGGCCGCCAGCGGCGACCCGCGGGCCGCGACGGTTCTGGCCGCGTGGGAGGATCGTCGCCTTGGCGTGCTGGAGGATGGCACCTTCGTGCTGACCGACGGCGACACGGTGACAAACCTTGCGGGCCAGCCGGTGGAGGGCAAGGCCACAACCCTGCGGCCGAATGCCGGGGTGCGGGGCCTGATTTCGGGGGCGCTGGTGCAGTTCCAGCTGACCGATCCCGATCCGGCGGCGCGGGTGGCGGCCATCGACGCCATCGCCCGCAACCCGTCGGCCGACCACCTTCCGCTGGTGCGCGCCGCGCTGGCCAAGGCGCCCGATCCGGCCCTGTCGCGGCTGGAACGCCTGCTGACCCTGCGCTTCGATCCCGATCCGGCGGTGCGGGTGGCGGCGATCGAAAGCTTCGGCTCCACCCTCTCGCTGGACGTGCGGGCGGCGTTGAACCCGCTGCTCGCCACCACCCGCGTGGCGACGCTGGGGGAACCGCAAGGCAACATCGCCCGAAAGATCCCCCTGTCCGAACTGGGGCGCGAGGGGGCCTATGACCTTCTGGTGCAGGCGAACCTCGCCCCCGCCCGCCTGACGCGTGAGGGTGCGCAGCAGGCGCTGGTCGCCCACATCCAGAACGGTCAGGTCGCGGGCATCCCCGTCGCCCGCCTGAACACGCAGGACGCCCGCGACGACGCCTATTCCGCACTGGAAGCCTCGGGCGCCGTGCCCCCGGCCGCGACCGAGGATGAGGTGGACGCCGCCCTCGCCTCCGCCACCATCGCCGATGTCTATGCCGAACCCGACGCGCAGGTGACGGACGCCGCCCGCGCCGCCTTGCGCGGCATCGGCACCAAGGTGGGCGCGATGCAGTTCGCGGACCTGACGCTGGATGCGGTGTCGCTCGCCTCCATCTACTTCCTGGCGGCCATCGGCCTCGCCATCACCTTCGGCGTCATGCGCGTCATCAACATGGCGCATGGCGAATTCATCATGATGGGCGCCTATACCGGCTACGTGGTGCAGCAGGTCGTGCCGAACTACACCCTGTCGCTGGTGATCGCGCTGCCGCTGGCCTTTCTTGTCACCTTCGCGGCCGGCGTCGCGCTGGAACGGCTGGTGATCCGCCATCTTTACAAACGCCCGCTGGAAACCCTGCTGGCCACCTTTGGCGTGTCGATCATGCTGCAACAGCTGGCCAAGAACATCTTCGGAACCCAGGCCCGCCCCCTGACCGCGCCGGACTGGCTGTCGGGATCGCTCGTGATCAACGACGTGGTGCAGGTCAGCTGGATCCGCGTGGCAATCTTCGTGCTGGCACTCCTGTTCCTCGGCCTCTACCTCTTCATCATGCGCCGCACCCGTCTGGGGCTGGAGGTGCGGGCCGTGCAGCAGAACCCGACCATGGCGGCGTCCATGGGCATATCCCCTGGCCGGATCAACATGCTGGCCTTCGGGCTGGGGTCGGGCATCGCGGGGATCGCCGGGGTGGCCATCGGCCTGTTCGCGCAGGTGACGTCGGAACTGGGGCAGCAATACATCGTGCAAAGCTTCATGACCGTGGTCGTGGGGGGCGTGGGGTCGATCTTCGGCACGCTGGCCGGGGCCGCGCTGATCGGCTTCCTGCAAAAGGGGATCGAGTGGCTGAATCCGTCGAACACCCTTGCCGCGCAGACCTACATGATCCTGTTCATCATCATCTTCATCCAGTTCCGGCCGCGGGGCATCATCGCCCTGAAGGGCCGCGCGGCGGGGGACTGACATGCGCCGTTCGACCCTGATCTTCCTGGCGCTGCTCGCCGCCTTCACCGTGATCGTCACGCTGATGGCCGGGGGCGGGATGATGTCCACCTCGTTCGTGAAGACGCTGGGGATGACGCTGTGCCTGTGCCTCGCGGCCGTGGCGATGGACCTCGTCTGGGGCTATGCGGGTATCCTGAGCCTTGGCCACATGGCGTTCTTCGCGCTTGGCGGCTACATGATCGGCATGTGGCTGATGTACGCGCGGACCGAAGGTATCGTGGTGCAGGCCCTGTCCGGCAGCCCCCTTCCCCCCACGGCCGAGGAGATCCGGCAGGGCATCGGCGGCCAGATCTTCGGCGTCGTCGGCACCTCCGACATCCCCCTGATCTGGAGCTTTGCGCATTCCCTGCCGTTGCAACTGCTGCTGGTCGTGCTGGTGCCCGGCCTGCTGGCGGCGGTCTTCGGCTGGCTCGCGTTCCGCAGCCGCGTCACGGGCGTCTACCTGTCGATCCTGACGCAGGCGATGACGCTGGCGCTGGCGCTGTACCTGTTCCAGAACGACAGCGGGTTGCGGGGCAACAACGGGCTGTCGGGGTTGCAGAACCTGCCGGGCGTGTCCGCCTCGCAGGATGCGACGTCGCTGTGGCTGTTCTGGGCGTCGGCCTTGGCGCTGGCCTTGGGCTATCTGCTGGCGGCTTGGGTGGTGGGCGGCAAGTTCGGGTCCGTGATCCGCGCGATCCGGGACGATGAACAGCGGGTCCGCTTCCTCGGCTATCCGGTCGAAGGGTTCAAGCTGTTCGTCTTCACCCTGACGGCCGTGATCGCGGCCATCGCCGGCGCGCTTTATTACCCGCAGGCCGGCATCATCAACCCGGCCGAAATGATGCCCATCGCCTCCGTCTACCTTGCGGTCTGGGTCGCGATCGGCGGGCGCGGGCGGCTTTATGGCGCGGTGATCGGGGCGGCGGTGGTGTCGCTTCTGTCCAGCTGGTTCACGGGCGGGCGGGCGCCGTCCATCCCCTTGGGCTTCTACACCATCGACTGGGTGGACTGGTGGCAGGTGCTGCTGGGCCTTGCCTTCGTGCTGGTCACGCTGCTGGCACCGAAGGGCATCGGGGGGCTGTTCCGATGAGCGCTTTGCTGGAGGTGCGCGGCGTCTCCGTCAGCTTTGAGGGGTTTCGCGCGATCAACAACCTGTCCTTTGCCATCGACAAGGCCGAGTTGCGGGCTGTGATCGGCCCGAACGGCGCGGGCAAGACGACCTTCATGGACATCGTGACGGGCAAGACGCGGCCCGACGCAGGCGACGTGATCTTTGGCGACCCGCCCCGCTCCCTTTTGCGGATGACCGAGGCGCAGATCGCCCGCGCCGGCGTCGGCCGCAAGTTCCAGCGCCCCACCGTGTTCGAGGATCAGAGCGTCTTCGCCAACCTGATGATGGCCCTGCACGCCCCGCGCAATCCCTTCGCCGTGCTGCGCTTCCGCCCCACGTCCCGCCACCGCGACCGGGTGGAGGATCTGGCCGAGGAGGTGGGCCTTGCCCCCCACCTGCCGCGCATTGCCGGAGAGCTGTCGCACGGGCAGAAGCAATGGCTGGAGATCGGGATGCTTCTGGCGCAGGAACCGCAACTGCTGCTGGTGGACGAACCCGCCGCCGGCATGACGCTGGCCGAACGCGAGCACACGACCACCCTGCTGCGCCGTCTCGCCACCACGCGCGCCGTGGTGGTGGTCGAACATGACATGGAGTTCGTGCGCCGGCTGGACTGCCGCGTGACGGTGCTGCACGAAGGTTCGGTGCTGGCCGAAGGATCATTGGACCACGTGACCGCCGACAGCCAGGTGATCGACGTTTATCTGGGGCGCGGATGATGCTGAAGACCGAAGGCCTGACCCTGCATTACGGCGGCAGCCAGATCCTGCACGGCATCGACATGGAGGCGCGGGCCGGAGAGGTGACCTGCATCATGGGCAACAACGGCATGGGGAAGACCTCGCTGCTGAAGGCCATTGCGGGAACGCATCCACGATCCGGCGGGCAGGTCTGGCTGGACGGGGAGGAGCTTGGTCTCCTGCGCCCCGAGGCGCTGGCGAAACGGGGCGTGGCCGTGGTGCCGCAGGGCCGCATGATCTTCCCGCTGCTGACGGTGACCGAAAATCTTCAGACTGCCCTCGCCACCCGGCCCAAGCCCCACAAGATCCCCGAGGAGGTCTACGACCTCTTCCCCGTCCTGCGCGACATGGGCGGGCGGCGCGGGGGCGATCTTTCCGGCGGGCAGCAGCAGCAGCTGGCGATCGCGCGGGCGATGATGATGAACCCGAAGCTTCTGCTGCTGGACGAACCGACCGAAGGCATCCAGCCCAACATCATCCAGCAGATCGGCCGGGTGATCCGCTATCTGCGCGACAAGGGCGACATCGCAATCGTGCTGGTCGAACAGTATTTCGACTTCGCCTATGACCTGGCCGATCACGTCTACATCCTGAAGCGCGGCACGGTGGACGTGTCCGGCGCGCGGGACGTGTTGGGGCGGGACCGGATGAAGGCGGCGGTGTCGGTGTGAACGCGCCGGTGCGCATGGAACGCAGCGCTGGCAAGGCCCATGCGGCGCTGGCGATGCAGGGCGGGCGGATGCGCCTGACCGCGCTGCGCCAGCAGGGATCCGCAAAGGCGATCCTGCCGCGGGTGGAGGGGCCGCCCGAGGTCGTGTTCCTCAACACCTCCGGCGGGCTGACGGGCGGGGACCGGCTGGAGATGTCCTTGGACGTGACGGGCCGCGCCGTGGCCACGACGCAGACGGCGGAACGCGCCTATGACGCCGGGGGCGGCGTGGCGACGGTGCGGGTGTCGCACCGGGTGGATGGCTGGCTGGACTGGCTGCCGCAGGAAACGATCCTGTATGATCGCGCGCAGGTGGACCGCATCACCCGCATCGACCTTGCCCCGAACGCCGGCTGCCTGATGCTGGAGATGCTGGTGCTGGGCCGCGCCGCGATGGGCGAAACGGTCCGCGACCTGCACCTTTCGGACCGGCGAGAGGTGTGGTGCGACGGCCGCCCCGTTCTGCTGGAATGGCTGCGGCTGAACGATGGGGCGCTTCAGGCGGGTCCGGCGGGGCTGGCAGGCTCGCGGGCGATCGCGACGCTTGCCATGGTCGGTCCGGGCGCGGAAGATGCGCTGGACCGCGCTCGAGCCGCTTTGGGAGTGGAGGGGGTGGAGGCCGCGGCCTCGGCCTTTGACGGCAAGATGGTGGTGCGGATGCGGGCGGGCGATGGCTGGCCGCTGCGCCGGCAGGTGGCGCAACTGCTGCGGGCCTTGCGTGGGGCGCCCCTGCCCCGCGTTTGGCAGATATGAAGGAACGACGATGAATCTGACGCCAAGGGAACGCGACAAGCTGATGGTCAGCCTGGCCGCCATGGTGGCCCGGGGCCGGCTGGAACGGGGGGTGAAGCTGAACCACCCCGAGGCGATGGCCCTGATCACCGATTTCGTGGTGGAAGGCGCGCGGGACGGACGCTCCGTCGCCGACCTGATGGAAGCGGGCGGACAGGTCCTGACCGCCGACCAGTGCATGCCCGGCATCCCCGAGATGATCCACGCCATCCAGGTCGAGGCGACCTTCCCCGACGGCACGAAGCTCGTCACCGTCCACCATCCCATCCGCTGAGGTTTCATGAAACATCTCCTGACACTCGCCCTGATCCTGTCGCCCACGCTGGCGCTGGCCCATGCGGGGCATGACCATGGCAGCCCGTTCCAGGCGGGCCTGACCCATCCGATCGGCGGGACGGACCACGTGCTGGCGATGGTGGCCGTCGGCCTTTGGGCGGCGGTGACGGGCGGGCGGGCCTTGTGGGCGATGCCACTGACCTTCGTGGCCGCCATGGTTCTGGGTGGGGCGATGGGCATGGCGGGGGTGGCCCTTCCGGCGGTGGAGCCGATGATCCTCGCCTCCGTCATCATCGTGGGGGTGGCGGCGGCGCTGGCGCTGCGTCCGGGTCCGGCCGTCGCTCTGGCGGCGCTGGCGGTGTTCGGCGTGGCCCACGGTCATGCCCACGGGGCCGAAGGGCCGCAGGGCCAGATGGTCGGCTATGCCGCGGGCTTCGTGATCGCGACGGCGGGCCTGCATCTGGCGGGCATCGGCGCGGGCCTTGCGCTGCACCGCTTCGCGCGCGTGCTGGGCGCGGCGGCCGCGGCCGGTGGCGTCCTTCTGGCCTTCGGGGGCTGAGGATGATCCCCGGAGAGGTCTTTCCTGCCGCGGGCACCCTGACGCTGAACGCGGGTGCGGCGGCCATCACGATCATGGTCGCGAACACGGGCGACCGGCCGGTGCAGGTCGGATCTCATTATCACTTCGCGGAAACCAACGGGGGGCTGGACTTCGACCGGGCCGCCGCGCGCGGATACCGGCTGGACATTCCCGCCGGCACCGCCGTCCGGTTCGAGCCCGGCCAGCGGCGCGAGGTGCAGCTTGTGCCACTTGGGGGCACGCGCGAGGTCTGGGGCTTCAACGGTCAGGTCATGGGGACGCTCGATGCCGGTTGAGATTTCGCGTGGGCTTTACGCGGCCATGTTCGGCCCCACCACGGGCGACCGCGTCCGGCTGGGCGACACCGACCTGATCATCGAGGTGGAACGCGACCTGACCACCTATGGCGAGGAGGTGAAGTTCGGCGGCGGCAAGGTCATCCGCGACGGGATGGGCCAAAGCCAGGTCACGCGGGCGGGCGGGGCGGTGGACACCGTCATCACCAACGCGCTGATCGTGGATCACACGGGCATCTACAAGGCCGACGTGGGCCTGCGCGACGGGTTGATCCACAAGATCGGCAAGGCGGGCAATCCCGACACGCAGCCCGCCGTCAACATCATCATCGGCCCGGGAACGGAGGTGATCGCGGGCGAGGGCAGGATCCTGACCGCGGGCGGGATGGACAGCCACATCCACTACATCTGCCCCGACCAGATCGAACACGCGCTGCATTCCGGCATGACGACGATGCTGGGCGGCGGCACGGGGCCGGCGCATGGCACGCTGGCCACCACCGTGACGCCCGGCCCCTGGCATATCGGGCGCATGATGATGGCGGCGGACGCCTTCCCCATGAACCTCGCCTTCACCGGCAAGGGCAATGCCAGCCGGCCTGAGGGGTTGGTGGAAATGGTGCGCGCCGGCGTCGTCGGCCTGAAGCTGCACGAGGATTGGGGCACCACCCCCGCCGCCATCGACTGCTGCCTGACGGTGGCGGACCAGATGGACGTGCAGGTGATGATCCACACCGACACGCTGAACGAAAGCGGGTTCGTGGAGAACACCCTCGCCGCCATCGGCGGGCGCACGATCCACGCCTTCCACACCGAAGGCGCGGGCGGCGGGCACGCGCCCGACATCCTGAAGGTCGTGGGATCGGCCAACGTGATCCCCTCCTCGACCAACCCCACGATGCCCTACACCGCCAACACGGTGGAGGAGCATCTGGACATGCTGATGGTGTGCCACCACCTCGACCGGTCGATCCCCGAGGATGTGGCCTTTGCGGAATCCCGCATCCGCCGCGAAACGATCGCGGCCGAAGACATCCTGCACGACATGGGCGCGCTGTCGATCCTGTCGTCGGACAGTCAGGCGATGGGACGGGTGGGCGAGGTCATCACCCGCACCTGGCAGACTGCGCACAAGATGAAGCTGCAACGCGGCCGTCTGGCCGAGGAGACGGGCGACAACGACAACATGCGCGTCCGCCGCTTCATCGCGAAATACACGATCAACCCCGCGATCTGCCACGGCATGGCCCCCCATATCGGCAGCGTGGAGGAAGGCAAGCGCGCCGATCTGGTGCTGTGGAACCCCGCCTTCTTTGGCGCGAAGCCTGAAATGGTGCTGCTGGGCGGCATGATCGCCGTGGCGCAGATGGGCGATCCGAACGGGTCCATCCCTGCGATGCCCTTCTATTCGCGGCCCATGTTCGGCGCGTTCGGCGGGGCGCGCACCGCGTCCTCCGTCACCTTCGTGTCGCAAGCGGGGCTGGAGGAGGATGTGCGCGGCCAGCTTGGCCTGCAAAAGCAGACCGTGGCCGTGAAGGGCACGCGGGACATCGGCAAGGCGGACATGATCCTGAACGATGCCCGCCCCGAGATCAGCGTGAACCCCGAAACCTACGAGGTGCGGGCCGACGGCCAGATCCTGACCTGCGAACCGCTGACCGAGTTGCCCCTCGCGCAGCGCTACTTCCTGTACTAGCGCAGGGACAGGCCGCCTTCCTGTTGCAGGAAGGCGATGATCGCCTCCATCCCCTCGGCCTGCCGCAGTTTCGCCATCACGTAAGGCCGCGCCCCGCGCGCGGTCTGGGTGTCCCGCTCCAGCATCTCCAGATCCACGCCGACATGCGGGGCGAGGTCGGTCTTGTTCACGACCAGCAGGTCGGATCGGGTGACGCCCGGACCCCGCTTGCGGGGAATGTCCTGCCCCGCCGCCGTGTCGATGACATAGATCGTGAGGTCCGCGAGTTCCGGCGAGAAGGTGGCTGCCAGATTGTCCCCGCCAGATTCGATCAGCACCAGATCCAGATCGGGAAAGGCCCGCCGCAGCTCGGCGATGGCGGCAAGGTTGATCGACGCATCCTCGCGGATGGCGGTGTGGGGGCAGCCGCCGGTTTCCACGCCGCGGATGCGTTCGGACGGCAGAACCTGCGCGCGCATCAGGTATTCCGCATCCTCGCGCGTATAGATGTCGTTGGTGATGACGGCCATGGAACAGCGGTCGGCCAGCGCCGCGCACAGCTTTTCGGTCAGGGTCGTCTTGCCGACGCCGACGGGGCCGCCGATGCCGACGCGAAGGGGTCCGGTGCTCATGTCTTGAAGATCCTCACATCCAAAGTTTCGTGGCGCATCGCGGCCAGATCGCCCGCAATGCTGGCCGAGGCGATGGCCGACACGGGGGCGGTGGATGCCCGTTCGGCCAGATCGTCGATCAGGGGGTGCAGCGCCTGCAACACCCGCTGCCCCGGCGTCTGGCCCAAGGGCACGAAGCGCGTGGCGCAGGCCACGAGGTTGCCCGCAAAGCCGTGCAGGAACAGCGCTGTTACCTGCGCCGTCGTCAGCTCCAGCGAACGGCTGGCCACGCCGATCGCCAGCGGCAAGGGCTGCGGGTCCACCGGCACGCCAAGCGCGGTCACCGTGGCGGCAAAGGCCGCGCCCTGCTCCTCCGTCTCCCGCAACCGCTCGGCCGAGGGGGCGAGGGCGCGGGCGATGTCGCGCAGATCCTCGCCGTCCCGCGCGCGGGACAGAAGCACCGCGTCGGACCAGCCCGCGCCGATCCGCAGCACGTCCGCGATCCACGCCTGCGCGCTGCCGGCATCCTTCACCACGCCGTCGTTGATCGCCTGCTCCATCCCGTGGGAATAGGCGAAGCCGCCGGTGGGAAAGGCCGGCGACAGCCATTGCACCAGCCGCAGAAGATCAGTGGGCATGGCCCATGGTCCGCCCGTGGCCATAGGCGCCGCCTTCCGGCGAGAACCGTTCCATCGAGGGGCGGACGGTCGCGCCCAGCCCCTGAAGCATCCCTTCCAGCACGTGGTCGCGCCGGATCACCAGACGATCGCGCTCGATCTGGCAGGGCGTGTGGCGGTTGCCGATGTGCCAGGCTAGACGCGGCAGATCGCCCGTCACCACCAGCACGGGCTCCAGCGCGGCCGCCACCTCGATCACCGTGTCGCCCGCGATCAGCGCATCGCCATGATCGAGGCTGACCGTTTCGGGCAGGTCCACCAGCACCCCGCGCCCCGAGGCGCAGATCAGACGTTTGCGCCGCAGGAAGCGCGCCTCGTAATCCAGAACCACCTTGTCGGCGGGATCGGTCCAATCGCCCTTGCGGCGCAGTTCGGTGGCGGCGGGATGGTCGATCATGCGCTTGGTCCCTGGTCGATGAACACGGGCTGGTCCAGCCAGTGTTCCTGAAGGTTCGGGCTGTCGCCGATGCGGTCCACGACCGCGAACAGCCCCGGTTCGTGCAGCGGCGTCAGCACGCCGTGCCATGTGCCGCGATGCAGGTTCACCCCCTGACGCGGCGCGGTCAGGAAAGCGCGTGGCGCCCCCGGCACGCCCCCCGCATCCGGTGCGACGATGACAAGGAAGGGATGTTCCGTCATGGGGATGAAGGCCTGACTGCCGTTCGGATGCCGCTCCAGCATCTCCAGCCGATAGGGGAAGCTCCGCGCCTCGGCCCGGAAGATCGACAGGCCAAGCCGGCCCTCCACCGCCTCCAGCCGCGCGCGGTCATGGAAGCGACCGCAGAGGCCTTGGTTGATGATCTTGTCCGGCGTGCCGGAGGCGTCCAGCACGTCGCCGAAGGGGGCGAAGGCGGCGGCAGTCAGGGGCTCGGTGCGGATCATCGCAGGCGCAGCCCCGCATGACGATTCACGTCCTTGTAAAGAAGGTAGCGGAACGGCCCCGGCCCCGCGGCATAGCAGGCCTGCGGGCAGAAGGCGCGCAGCCACATGAAGTCGCCGGCCTCCACCTCCACCCAGTCCTTGTTCAGCTTGTAGACGGCCTTCCCTTCCAGCACGTAAAGGCCGTGCTCCATCACATGCGTTTCCTCGAACGGGATGACGCCGCCGGGCTGGAAGGTGACGATGGTCACGTGCATGTCGTGGCGCAGATCGGCCGGATCGACGAAGCGGGTGGTGGCCCAGGCCCCGTTCGTGTCGGGCATGGGGGTGGGGGCGATGTCGGACTCAAGCAGGATCAGCGGTTCGGGGCGCGGCAGGCCGGCGCCGTCCCAGATCTTGCGGATCCAGTGGAAGCGGGCGGGCGTGTCGCCGTGGTTGCGCAGGGTCCACACGACCCCAGCGGGAAGGTAGGCGTAGTGGCCAGCCCGCAACGGGTAGGTTTGCCCGGCCACCGTCAGCGTCGGGCTGCCGTCCGTCACGAACAGCACGCCCTGCGCCCCCGCCTCCGGCTCTGGCGCGTCGGTGCCTCCGCCGGGGGCCACCTCCATCACGTATTGGCTGAAGGTTTCGGAAAAACCGGTCATCGGCCGGGCGATCAGCCACAGGCGCGTGTCTTCCCACCCCGGCAGGAAGCTGGTCACGATGTCGGAAAAAACGCCTTTCGGGATGAAGGCGTAGGCGTCGGTGAAGACGGCGCGGCCGGTCATCAGCTGCGTTTGCGGCGGCAAACCGCCCGCGGGGAAGTGGTACTGTGTCACAGGAGCGCTTTCAGGCGAAGAAGGGCGATGCGTTCCACCTGACGGCAGGCGGTGGCGAATTCGGTGTCGCGGTCATGGGCGATGCGGGCGCGGAAGGCGTCGAGGATCTGGGCCTTCGTGTTGTCGCGCACGGCGATGATGAACGGAAAGCCGTGGCGGGCCACGTAGTCGGCGTTCAGGCGCTGGAACTCCGCCCGTTCATCGTCCGTCAGGGCGTCAAGGCCCGCGCTCGCCTGTTCGGCGGTGCTGTCCGCCGTCAGCCGCTGCGCCGCGGCCAGCTTGCCCGCAAGGTCGGGATGGGCGTTCAGGACGGCCAGCCGTTCAGCGTCGCCGGCGCTGCGGAACATGCGGCACAGGGCGTTGTGCAGGCCCCCCGCGCTGTCATGCGCGGGGCCGAGTTCCAGATCGAAGGCCCGTTCCGCGATCCAGGGCGAATGTTCGAAGATGCCGCCGAAGCGCGCCACGAACCCGTCGCGGTCCATCTGCGAGGGGCGTTCGCGCCGCACATGCGGATGTTGGGCGGCCCAGTGGGCCGCAATCTCTCCGCGCGTCGCGAACCACGCGCCGCCCTTTTGCAGCGCGTAATCCAGAAAGCGGATCAGCCCCGCGGCCTTGCCCGGCCGCCCGATCAGCCGCGAATGCAGACCGATGGACATCATCTTGGGACGTCCGGCGTCGCCTTCGTCCCACAACGTGTCGAAGGCGTCCTTCAGGTATTGGAAGAACTGCTCTCCGGTGATGTAGCCGGGGGCGGTGGCGAAGCGCATGTCGTTCGCTTCCAGCGTATAGGGCAGGACAAGCTGGTCGCGCGCGCCCACCTCCCGCCAATAGGGCAGGTCGTCGTCATAGGTGTCGGAGATCCAGTCGAGCGCCCCCGTTTCCGCCGTCAGCCGCACCGTGTTGGCCGAACAGCGGCCCGTGTACCAGCCGCGCGGCGGTTCGCCCACAACCTCGGTGTGCAGGCGGATGGCCTCGGCGATCTGGCGGCGCTCCTCCGCCTCCTCCATCCCGCGATGTTCGACCCATTTCAGGCCGTGCGACGCGATTTCCCACCCCGCTTCCTTCATCGCGGCCACCTGTTCGGGGCTGCGGGCGAGCGCTGTGGCCACACCGAAGATGGTGACGGGCAGGCCTCGCGCGGTGAAGATGTCGTGCAGGCGCCAGAAACCGGCGCGCGCGCCGTAGTCGTAGATCGACTCCATGTTCCAGTGGCGTTCGCCGGGCCACATGGCGGCGCCTGCGATGTCGGACAGGAACGCCTCGGACGCGGCATCACCGTGGAGGATGGAGTTCTCGCCCCCTTCCTCATGGTTCAGGACGAGGCTGACGGCGATCTTCGCTCCGCCGGGCCAGGCGGCGTCGGGCGGCGTTCCGGCATATCCGGACAGGTTGCGGGGGTATCTCATCAGCTTCCCCGATAGGTCGAAAAGGCGAAGGGCGACAGCAGCAGCGGCACATGGTAATGCGCCCCCTCCCCCACCTTGAAGCGGATCGGGATCAGGTCGAGGAAACTGTACGGCTGCCCCGTCGCCCGCAGGTAATCGCCCGCGTGGAAGCGCAGTTCATACGCGCCCGTCGGCAGATCGGTCGCCAGGGGCGCGTCGGTGCGGCCGTCGGCGTTGGTCACGGCCTCGGCCAGCCGCGTCTCGGCCCAAAGCTCGATCCGGACGCCGGCGGCGGGGCGGCCAAGGGCCGTGTCCAGCACGTGGGTGGTCAGGCGGGTCATGCAACCTCCTTCGCGGTGCGGCGCCATGCGTGCAGCAACGGCTCGGTATAGCCCGAAGGCTGGGTGGCGCCCTGCAGGATCAGGTCGCGCGCGGCCTTGAAGGCGGGGCCGTCATAGCCGGGTGCCATGGGGCGATAGGCCGGATCGCCCGCGTTCTGACGGTCCACAGTGACGGCCATGCGGCGCAGGCTGTCCTCGATCTGCGCGTCGGTGATCAGCCCGTGCATCCGCCAGTTCGCCAGGAACTGGGCCGAGATGCGGAGCGTGGCCCGATCCTCCATCAACGCCACGTTGTCGATGTCGGGCACCTTGGAACAGCCGATCCCCTGATCCACCCACCGCACGACATAGCCGAGGATGGACTGGCAGTTGTTGTCGATCTCCCGCGCGATGACCTCCTCGGACAGGTTGCGGGGACCCATCAAGGGCGGGGTCAGCAGGGCCTGAAGGCTGGCGCGGGTGCGGGATGTCAGCTCCTCCTGCCGTGCGGCCACGTCCACCTGATGGTAATGCATCGCGTGCAGCACGGCGGCGGTGGGGGACGGCACCCAAGCCGTGCTGGCACCGGCGGTCGGGTGGCCGATCTTGGCGGCCAGCATCTCGGCCATGTTGTCGGGCTTGGCCCACATGCCCTTGCCGATCTGGCCCTTGCCGTTCAGGCCCGTCGCCAGCCCCGCATCGACGTTGCCGTTTTCATAGGCCGCCAGCCAGGTCGCGTCCTTCATCTCCGCCTTCGGCAAGACGGGGCCCGCCTGCATCAGGGTGTGGATCTCGTCCCCCGTGCGATCGAGGAAGCCGGTGTTGATGAAGGCGATCCGGCCCTTCAGCGCGCGGATGCATTCGCGCAGGTTGACCGAGGTGCGGCGCTCCTCGTCCATCAGGCCCAGCTTCACGGTGCCGCGCGGCAGGTGCAGGATGTCCTCCACCAGGACGAAGGTGCGGTCGGCGAAGGCGGCCTCGGCCGGGCCGTGCATCTTGGGCTTCACCACGTATATGCTGCCGTGACGGGAGTTGCGGGGGCCCTCCGTCTTCGCCAGATCGTGCATCCCGGCGGCGACGGTGACCAGCGCGTCCAGCAGCCCTTCCGGCACCTCCTTTCCGTTCAGGGTCACGGCGTCTGTGGTCATCAGGTGGCCGACGTTGCGCACCAGAAGGACCGCGCGCCCCGGCAGGGTCAGGGTGCCGCCGTCGGGCGCGGTGAAGGTCCGGTCGGGGTTCAGGCGGCGCGTCACCGCGCGGTCGCCCTTCTGGAAGGTTTCCGCCAGATCGCCCTTCATCAGGCCCAGCCAGTTGTCATAGGCCAGCACCTTGTCGGCGGCGTCCACGGCGGCGACGGAATCCTCGCAGTCCTGGATGGCGGTCAGCGCCGCCTCCACCACCACATCGCGCAGGCCCGAGGGGCTGGCCGCGCCCACCGGATGCATGGGATCGAAGACGAGTTCGATGTGCAGCCCGTTGTGGCGCAGCAGCACCGATTGCGGCCCGTGGCCCGCAAAGGCCGCCGGATCGGCCAGCGTCAGCGCGCCCCCGTCGATCAGCAGCGCGCCGTCCTTCACCTCGTAGGAGGTGACGTTGGCGTGCGATCCACCCACCAGCGGCACCGCCTGATCCAGGAAGTGCGCGGCGGCCGCCACCGCCTCCGCCCCACGCGCCGCGTCATAGCCGGTGCCTTCCGGCGCACCCGGCAGCGCGTCGGTGCCATAGAAGGCGTCGTACAGGCTGCCCCACCGCGCGTTCGCCGCGTTCAGCGCGAAGCGCGCGTTCATCACCGGCACCACCAGCTGCGGGCCGGCCAGCGTCGCGATCTCGGGATCGCAGGGGGCGGTGTCCACCTTGAACTCGGGCCCTTCGGGAAGGAGGTAGCCGATCTCGCGCAGGAACTCCTCCCACGCGGCGGCGTCCCAGTCGCGGTCGCGGCGGGCCTTCAGCCAGCCGTCGATCTCGGTCTGCATCCGGTCGCGAACGGCCAGAAGCTCTCGGTTTTCCGGCGCAAGCTCGGCCAGAAGACGGGCGAGGCCGGACCAGAAGGCGTCCGCACCGATGGGCAGGCCGGGAAGAAGGCGCTGTTCCACGAACTCGGCCAAGGGGACGGCGACCTGAAGGCCCGCGCGATCCGTGTGGGTTGTCATGTTGGCACCTTCCTCATTCACCGTGGTTCTGCATGTCTGATGGGCGGCCCGCCCGCTGGCAAGGGGCCGCGCGCCGGGGGATCAGCTGCGCCGCCACCCCCACCGCGATCTGCTGCGGATGCTTGCCAAGCGCCGGGTCGCCGATGGGGCAGGTGATGCGGTCCGGGTCCTGCCCCAGGGCGCGCAGGCGGCGGGCGAAACGGACCTTCTTCGACTGCGATCCGATCAGCCCCGCCCAGCCGAAGCCGTGGCGCAGCAAAGCATGGCAGATCTCCAGATCCAGCGCGTGGGAATAGGTCAGGATCAGATGCTCGGCCTGCGGGGGCGCGTGGGGCACGAAGCGCAGCGGGTCCGGCGCCCAAAGCGGCGACACCCCGTCGGGGATCACGTCCGGAAACCGGTCGCGGGCGGTGTCGATCCACATCACGGCGAATCCCGGCAAGGGCGCCATCACGCCGACCACCGCGCGCCCCACATGCCCCGCGCCCCAGATCCAGAGGGAACGGTCGGCTTCGGCCACAGGCTCCACCATCCAGCCCTGGATCAGCTGGGGCTTCGGGCGGACGCCCTGATTGCGCGCCTGCGTCAGGATGCGGCGGACGGGCAGCGGCATCTCCCCTTCCCCGCGCGCGATGACGGGGCCGGTCAGCGTCACCTCGGTGAACACCTCCACCAACAGGGTCACGGCGCCGCCGCAGCACTGGCCCAGCTTCGGCCCCAGCGGCATCCGTTCCAGCCGCGTGGCCGTGGCGGCACGGGCCATGCGGATCGCTTCCCATTCCAGCGCGCCGCCGCCGACCGTGCCCTTGGTCCCGTTGGCCCAGACGAGCATCGCCGCCCCCACCTCGCGCGGGGACGAGCCCTGATGCGCGGCGATGACCACGCGGGCGACGCGGCCGTGGCGGGCGACGGCGCGGCGCAGCCCTTCGATGTCGAACCCGACCTCAGCCACGCTGCCGCCCCACCGCCTGAAGGATGCGTTCGGGCGTCGCGGGCGCGTCCAGCGCGACATAGCGCGTCCCGTCCCCGCAGGCCGCCACCGCGTCCGACAGCGCCAAGAAGGCGGAGATGCCCAGAACGAAGGGCGGCTCCCCCACGGCCTTGGACTTGCCCACGGTGTCTTCGGGGTTCGGGCGGTCCCACAGCTGCACGCGGAAATCGCGCGGCCTGTCCGAACAGGCCGGGATCTTGTAGGTGGAGGGCGCGTGCGTCGTCAGCCGGCCCTTCCCGTCCCAGACCAGCTCCTCGGTCGTGAGCCAGCCGGCGCCCTGCACGTAGCCGCCTTCGATCTGGCCGATGTCCAGCGCGGGGTTCAGGCTGTGGCCGGTGTCGTGCAGGATGTCGGTGCGCAGGATGCGGTTTTCGCCGGTCAGCGTGTCGATCACCACCTCCGTCACCGCCGCACCGTAGGAGAAGTACAGGAACGGCCGCCCCTGCCCACGCAGCCGGTCCCACGTGATCTTGGGCGTGGCGTAATAGCCGGTGGCCGACAGCGACACCCGTGCCTGATAGGCCAGCGCCGCCACCTCGGCAAAGGTGTAGCCTTCGCCCCCGACGCGCACGCGGCCGGCGGCGAAGCGCACATCTTCCGGGCAGGCCTGATGGCGTTCGGCCAGGAATCCGGCCAGCCGCGCCCGCAGCGTATCGCAGGCGGCCTTCACCGCCATGCCGTTCAGGTCGGTCCCCGACGACGCGGCCGTGGCCGAGGTGTTGGGCACCTTGCCCGTGTCCGTTGCCGTGATCCGCACATCCGCCACGTCGATCCCGAACACACCGGCCGCCACCTGCGCGACCTTCTGGAACAGGCCCTGCCCCATCTCTGTCCCGCCATGGTTCAGCTGGACCGAGCCGTCCTGATAGATGTGCACCAGCGCCCCCGCCTGGTTCAGCCAGGTCAGGGTGAAGGCGATGCCGAACTTCACCGGCGTCAGCGCGATGCCGCGTTTCAGGATCGGGTTGTCGGCGTTCCATGCGGCAATGCGGGCACGGCGCGCGTCATAGTCGGACCGTTTCGCCAGTTCGGCCACCAGTTCATGCCCGATGAAATCCTCCACCGGCATGTGATAGGGGGTGGTCTGCGCGGTGCCCGGATCGGGGCGCGGGGCGGGCCGCTCGATCCCCTCGGCGCCGCGGGTGGTCAGGTCGGCCTCCGTCTCCACCTTCTCCAGCCGCTGGGGCTCGGGGTCGGGGGCCTTGCCCATCGCGCGGTAGAAGTTGCGCCGCCGCACCTCCAGCGGGTCCATCCGCAGGCTGTGGGCGATGTGGTCGATCACGCGCTCGATCCCCAGCACGCCCTGCGGGCCGCCGAAGCCGCGATAGGCGGTGGCTGATTGCATGTGCGTGCGCAGCCGGTGGCTTTCGACGCGGACAGCCGGAAGGAAATAGGCGTTGTCCACATGCAGCATCGCGCGGTCCGCCACGGCCAGCGACAGGTCCTGCGACCAGCCGCAGCGGAACAGGTGCCGGAACTCCACCCCCCGGATGCGGCCGTCGCCGTCGAAGCCCGCGCGGTATTCGATCCGCAGGTCGTGACGCTTGCCGGTGATCATCATATCGTCGTCGCGGTCATAGCGCATCTTGCAGGGACGACCGGTGCGGTGGGCCATGACGGCGCAGGCGATGGCGAGGGCGTTGCCCTGGCTTTCCTTGCCCCCGAAACCGCCGCCCATGCGCCGCACCTCCACGCGCACCGCGCTCATCGGCAGGTGGAGGGCGTGGGCGACCTTGTGCTGGATTTCCGTCGGGTGCTGGGTGGAGGCGTGGATCACCATGCCCCCGTCCTCCTGCGGCAGGGCAAGGGCGATCTGGCCTTCCAGATAGAAATGCTCCTGCCCGCCGACCTCCATCCGGCCTTCGATGACATGGGGCGCGGCGGCAAGGGCGGACATGTCGCCCTTCTGCCAGACCACCGGTCCATCCTCGAACCGGCTGCCCGCGTCCAGCGCCTCGTCCACCGTCAGGATGGCGGGCTTTTCGTGATAGTCGGCACCGGCCAGCCGCGCGGCCCGGCGCGCCGCCCCGTGGCTGGTCGCGGCCACAAGGAACAGGGGCTGGCCCAGATACATCACCGTCCCGCCCGCCAACAACGGCTCGTCATGGGTGGAGGGGGAACAGTCGGGCATCGGATCCAGATCGGCGATCACCTCCACCACGCCGGGTGCCGCACGGACGGCGGACAGGTCGAGGGCGGTCACCACCCCATGCGCGATGGTGGACAGGCCGAAGGCGAGGTGCAGGGTATTTTGCGGCAGGGGGATGTCATCGACATAGCGGGCCTGACCGCTGACATGCAGGGGGGCCGCGTCATGCGGCAGCGGCTTGCCGATCATGGCTGCACCTCCAGCACGGAAACCGGCCGGCCGAGGCGGTCGTGCACGTATCGCAGCAGCAGGTTCCGCGCCACGGTCAGGCGATAGTCGGCGCTGGCGCGCATGTCGGTCAGCGGGGTGAAGTCCTGCGCGAAGGGGGCAGCGGTCGCGGTGGCAAGGGACAAGGGCTGGCCCAGCAGGTGATCCTCCACCGCTCTGGCCCGTTTCGGAGTCGCCGCCATGCCGCCAAAGGCGATCCGCGCCTGCGTCACGATCCCGCCCGCCACCGTCACATCGAAACAGCCGCACAGGGCCGAGATGTCCTGATCGAACCGCTTCGACACCTTGTAGCAGCGCAGGTCGGGCGCGTGGGCGGGAAGGGTGACGGCCTCCACGAACTCCCCCTCCCGCCGGTCCTGCTTGCGGTAGTCGAGGAAGAAGTCCTCCAGCGGCATCGTGCGGCGGGTGTCGCCCCGCCGAAGGTGCAGCACCGCGCCAAGCGCGATCAGCGCGGGCGGCCCGTCCCCGATCGGCGATCCGTTGGCGATGTTGCCGCCGATCGTCGCGGCGTTGCGCACGGGGGGCGAGGCGAAGCGGCGCAAGAGCTCGGCCAGCGCGGGGTGGCTGTCGCGGGTGGCCAGACGCAGCGCCTCCACCGTGACGCCGGCGCCGATGCGGAGGGTGTCGCCCTCCCGCTCGATCCGCTGAAGGTCGGACACGCCGTTCAGGAAGATGACGGGGGACACGTCGCGCAGGGCCTTCGTCACCCACAGGCCGACATCGGTGGCCCCGGCGACCAGCGTCGCGTCGGGGTGGGATGCGTACAGGTGGGCGAGGGCGTCGCTGCTGTCGGGGCGCATCGGCAGGGCGGGCGCGGGTGGGCGGGGCGTGTCCAGCCAATCCACCTTCGGTTCCTTGGCGGCCTGTTCGGCGGCGCGGACGATGGGGGCGTATCCGGTGCAGCGGCACAGGTTGCCCGCCAGCACGTCGTCATGATCCGTCCGCCCCGTGGCATGGGCGCAGGCCATCGACATCACGAAGCCCGGCGTGCAGAAGCCGCACTGGCTGCCATGGCAGGCCACCATCGCCGCCTGCACGGGATGCGCGCGGCCATCGGGGGCGGCCAGCCCTTCCACCGTGCGGACGGACTTTCCGTGCAGCTGCGGCAGGAACAGGATGCAGGCGTTCAGGGCGCGGGGGCCGGAATCATCCGTGACCATCACCGTGCAGGCGCCGCAATCGCCTTCGTTGCAGCCTTCCTTCGTGCCGGTCAGGCCGCGTTCCTCGCGCAGCCAGTCCAGAAGGGTTCGGGTGGGGGAAACGTCCAGTGTGACAGGCGCGCCGTTCAGGTGAAACGCGATCTCCATTCGATCAACCCGCCGCGGTCTTTTTCGGTGCGCCGGAAGGTCCGGCCCGCGGGCCTGCCCGATGCGGCGTAAGGCAGGTCCTGCGGAAGTCTAACTCGGAAGCCGTCCCCCGGTCACGGATTGTTTGCGGGGGGCGAACCTTCGCGTTCTTTCCCATCCCTTGGGGGAGGGGAATGGACGCCGGACGCGCATTCGCGAAGTTTCGGCCGCCGCCTGCGAAACAGGCGGGTACGGCCCCTTTTGCCCATGTCACGGGCGGAATGCGAAAGGCCCGCCATCCACCGTCTTCTGGATCCCGCGCAGGATGCCGTCACCCGTGTCGCCGCGCAGCCCCGCATACCAGTCGGCGGTTGCGGAGGGGTCCATGCCGTGGGTCACGTCGCTGCGGTCGCGGGCGCGCAGCACCAGATCGCGGGCGCGGGGGGCACGGGATTCCTGATACAGGCGCAGCGCGGTGGGCAGGTCGGCGTGATCCGCCAGCATCCGCTGAAGAACGACCGCATCCTCCATCGCCATGCAGGCGCCCTGCCCCAGATCCGGCGTCGTGTTGTGGGCGGAATCGCCCAGAAGGACCATGCGGCCCTTCACCCAGCTGTCGAACGGGTCGATGTCGTGGATGTCCACGCGGTTGACCGAGGTGATCGCGTCCAGCATGCGCTGCACCGGGGCGGACCAATGGCCGAAATGCCGGCGCAGCTCGGCCACCCGATCCGCGGTCGCGCCCCTGTGCTGGGCGGTGGGTACGTCGAAGAAGAAATAGAACCGCCCTTCCCCCACCGGCATAACGGAGGCGCGCTTGCCTTCCGCCACGAAGGTCGTCCAGCCGTCCACCGGCGCGATCCCCGGGTCGGCGGGGATCAGGCCGTTCCAGTTGGTGTAACCCGCCGACCGCCGGTCCAGCTTCCGGCCAAGGATATGTTCGCGCACCAGCGAATGGGCGCCATCGGCCCCGATCAGCAGATCACCCTCCACCTCGGTACCGTCGGTGAAGCGGGCCTGCACGCCGGTTGCCGTTTCCGTCACCTGCCGCAGGGCCGCGCCAAGGCGGATGCCGTCATGGCCGAAGCGGTCCATCAGCATGGTCTGCAAGCCCGCCCGCGACACCGGATAGGCCCGCGCGCCGGAGCCCTGATAGAGCGGATCGAGCGAGAACCGGGTCAGGACCTCGCCGCTCGGTCCGTCGGCATAGGCCATGGTGTCCATCCGGCCGCCAAGGGCCTTCACGTCCTCCTCCAGCCCCAGATGGTTCAGGCACAGGATGCCGTTGGGCCACAGCGACAGCCCCGCACCGACGGGGCGGATCTCGGTCACCTTCTCGAACACGGACACGTCATGGCCCAGCTGGCGCAGCGCCAGCCCGGCGCACAACCCGCCGATCCCCGCGCCGATTACGATGACCTTCATCCCGACCCCCTTCGATGCCAACGGCTTACGCTAGCACAGGGGACGGCGCGCACCAGCCCGCAAAGCGGAACGCCGCGCCGAGGGGTCGGCGCGGCGTTCCATGACGGTTACCAGGCGAGGGCCCGCGCCTCGAACACCTTCAGCGCGCGGCGCGCGGTCTTGCCATAGGCTTCGGGCATGGCGCGCAGTTCCGGGAAGATCGCGAACAGCTCCTCGCGCGCCTCCTCGACCAGGCCGCCCAGCCCATAGCTGGCAGGGTGGTAGCTTTCGGCCGCCGCGCCGTTGGCGAACACGATCTGATGTTCGTCGAACAGCATGTGGATGTAGGTGACGCTGCCCGTCTCCTCCACCGTCACATGCTTGTCGTCCACCATGTGCTTGGCCGAGGCCAGCACCTCTCGGTCCCCGAACAGCAACTCGGCTCGGTAGCCTTCGATCAGCATCCTGTGCTGGGGAGAGACGAGGAGATCGGCCGTCAACTCCGGCAGGGCGCCGCGACGGATGCGGACGGGCGCGAAGGCCCCCGTTCCGGCCACGGTGGTCGTGCCGATCCAGCGGATCGGCTGCAACCCGGCGTCGCGGGTCACCACCATGTCGCCGGCCTTCAGCGTTTCGATCGCGCGAAGGCCACCCAAGGTGCGGATCAGCGTGCCGGGGGTGAAGCAGATGATCTGTTCGATTCCGGAATAGGTGATGGTCGTCCCGTCCGAAAGCGTGATCGTCCCCGAACCGGCGGTCGTGGAGCTGGGCGCGTTGCGCCAGCCGGTGTTCGCGCTCAGGTCCAAGACGTCCACATCCGCCACGCCGTTTGCGTCGGAGGAGGTGCCGCCATCGATGGTGATCGAGGCGTCCGCCGTGTTCTGCGTGTTATCGAGCACGTCGTTCAGCGTGAAGACGTCCCGGCCCACGCCACCCGTAGCCTGGTCGCCACGGGCGAAGGTGATCGTGTCGTTGCCGGCGTCGCCGATCATCCGGTCGGCCCCCGCGCCGCCCACAAGGCTGTCATTGCCGTCGCCGCCCTGAAGCACGTCCGCGCCCGTGCCGCCGATCAGCGTGTCGTTGCCGGCATTGCCGACGGCGGTGAAGCCCGTCGTGGCGCTGGCCCCGTTGACGCTGTCCGCGCCGCTGCCAAGATTCAGCCGCTCGATCTGGGTGAAGGTGCCGGTGGCATTGCCGGCGGTGAAGGTTCCGGCCTCGCTGCCCGTGAACTGGACGGTCGCGCCGGTGGTGATGGTGGAGGTGTCCAGCGTGTCGATCGAGGTGTCGGTGCCCGTATCCTCGCCGCCTGCAATGGTGCGGGCACCGGCCAGGTTGGTCACGACGATGGTGTCGCTGCCGCCCCCGCCCCCGAGGGTGTCCGCCCCGCCCCCGCCGGTGATGGTGTCATTGCCAAGGCCGCCCAGCAGGATGTCCGCGCCGGTGCTGCCCGTCAGCGTGTCCGCATAGTCGGAGCCGATGACCCGTTCGATCTGGGTCAGCGTGTCGCCCGTGCCCTGATCGGCTCCGGTCGCGCTGCCCGTGCCCAGGTTGACGTTCACGGCCGCCGTCGCGTCGGCATAGGTGGCCGTGTCGGTTCCCGCGCCGCCGTTGATCGAGTCGGCACCGGCCCCGCCGGACAACGTGTCGTCGCCCAGGCCGCCATTCAGTGTGTCGTTGGCCGCGCCGCCGGACAGGCTGTCATTCCCGTCGCCGCCCGACAGGCTGTCCGTCCCGGCCTCGCCCAGAAGGGTGTCGTTGCCGCCATTGCCGATCAGCGTGTCGTTACCGTCACCGCCCGACAGGCTGTCGGCCCCGTCCACCGCCGTCGTGACGGGCGGAACGCCGATGAGCGAGCTGGTGGCGAGGTCGGTCGCGGTGGTCGAACCGGGCGGCGTCACCGTGGCCGACAGGTTGTTGCCGCCCGCGTTTTCCCAATACTGGATCTCGATCGTGTACTTGACGCCGGATTGCAGGTTGATGGTGGCCGAGCGTTGGGTCAGGCCCTGGTGATAGTCGTTGTCCAGATAGCCCGTCACCGTGCTGCCGGCGTTCGTGAACGGAACGACGTTGCCCGACGCGTCGCGGATGATCATCCGCGAGCCGTCATCCGAAGAGGTGGAGAAAGTGTAGGTGCCGGAGACCGTCGGGTTCAGCGTGCTGGTGTAGATGACGCCGAAATCATCGGGATCGGTCGTGGTGCCGCGGGTCAGCCTGGCCAGCGCGTCGACGTTGAACCCGTTCACATAGCCTTCGCCGGCCAGGGTGCCCGAGGCGATCTGCGGCGCCTGTCCGTTGGCAGAGCTGAAGTCGTAGTTGTAAAGCTTGTAGGTCCACTGCCCGGTCTGGGGCGCGTCGCCTGCAAGGACGTCGTTGCCCGCACCCCCCGTGATGGTGTCGTTTCCGCCACCCCCGGTCAGCGTGTCGGCGCTCGTGGTGCCGGCAAGGGTCTGGTTCAGCGTGGTGGCGGCGTTGGCGTCGGTGTTGGTGCTCATCCTCGGAGTCCCCTCGTTCAGATCAAGTGGCGTTCATTCGCCTCGGCCCTCCCAGATTGTCCTTCGTGTATAAAGCTTTAATGTAATTTTCACGATCATCGCCGCGGGACTGAGGCTTTTTCGAAACGCTTTGCCCGATTTCTATACAAACGTCAGGTGTGGCGCTCACGCATGGGTTGTAAGCGTTTGATTTTATATCATTAAGGTTGCATGGCCGCCCAGAGTGCTGACCTTGGAAGCAACAGCGCCCCGGGTCGGCGACGAATCCGATCAGAACTCCCCGATCACATAGGCCGGGACCTGTTGTTCGAAGAACTTGGAAAAGGTCGCGACGCGCGGCGGAAGCGCCTGGTAGGGCGGGTAGTAGAGCGTCAGCCAAAGGTCCGGAGGGGTCCAGCCGGGGAAGACGTGCACCAGCCGCCCCGAGCGGATATGCTCCACGATGTTGAATCCCGGCAGAAGCGTCACGCCCATGCCTTGCGCGGCCATGTCGGCCAGGACCTCGCCACTGTTGGCGCTGAAGGCGCGGCCCGCCGACAGCGTGATCGACGACCCGCCGTCGGACAGGTTCCACGTCTCGCGCCGGCTTTCGCCGCTATAGGCGAGGCATTCGTCCGGCGTCAGTTCGTTCGGGTGCTTCATGCCGATAAAGCGGCTTCCGGGCGCGGCCACGAGGATGCGGGGAATGACGCAGATTTTGCGCCAGATCGTGAACTTGTCCGAAGGGGAGGAGGAGATCCGGATCGCCAGATCGTAATCGTCGTCCACGATGTTCACGAGGCCGTCCGACAACGAAATCTCGAAGCACATCTTCGGATAAAGGTCGCGGAAGGCGCCAAGGATCGGCGGCAGCACCGTCTTGCCCAGCCAGGTGGGCGCGCTGATCCGCAGGCGGCCCTGATCGGACTTGTGGGCGTTCATCACGTCACGGCGCGCCGCGTCCAGCGCCTGCATGGCGGGCTGGATCTGCGCGGCATAGACCGCCCCATCCGCCGTCAGCGACACCTGCCGCGTGGTGCGCACGAACAACTGCACGCCAAGATCCTCCTCCAGCGCGGCGATGGCGCGGGTCACGGCGGCCGGGGTCATGTCCAGCTCGCGGGCGACCTGCGCGAAGCTCTTCTTCTCGGCCGCCATAAGGAAGGTGCGGAGCGCCTTGTAGTTGTTCATCCCGATTGTTTCACTCCATGCAACTCATTCGTGATGATTATTGCCCTTGGCAACGGCGGGCAAGTGCCATAGCCTTTCCTCATCGAAGACACGCAACCCGCTCAGATGAAAAGGAAACATATCATGCCCACGATCCTCACCGCCGACGGCACCGACATCTTCTTCAAGGACTGGGGTCCGAAGGACGCCCAGCCGATCATGTTCCACCACGGCTGGCCCCTGTCCTCGGACGACTGGGACGCGCAGATGCTGTTCTTCGTCGGGCAGGGCTTCCGCGTCATCGCCCATGACCGGCGCGGGCACGGCCGTTCGGCGCAGGTTTCGGATGGGCACGACATGGACCACTACGCCGCCGACGCCGCGGCCGTGGTGGAAGCGCTGGACCTGCGCAACGTCGTCCATATCGGCCATTCCACGGGGGGCGGCGAGGTGGCCCGCTATGTCGCGCAATATGGCCAGCCGGCGGGACGCGTGGCCAAGGCAGTGCTCGTGTCCGCCGTGACGCCCCTGATGCTGAAGACGGACGCCAATCCCGAAGGCACACCGATGGAGGTGTTCGACGGCTTCCGCAACGGTCTGGCCGCCAACCGCGCCCAGTTCTTCCGCGACGTGCCGGCGGGCCCCTTCTATGGCTTCAACCGCGAAGGTGCTGCGGTGCAGGAGGGTGTGATCCAGAACTGGTGGCGGCAGGGGATGACGGGTTCGGCCAAGGCGCATTACGACGGGATCAAGGCCTTCTCCGAAACCGACCAGACCGAGGATCTGCGGGCCATCACCGTCCCCACGCTGGTGCTGCACGGCGAGGATGACCAGGTCGTCCCGATCGACGCCGCCGCCCGCAAGGCCATCACGCTGCTGCGGAATGGCACGCTCAAGACCTATCCCGGGTTCTCGCACGGGATGCTGACCGTGAACGCCGACGTGCTGAACAAGGACCTGCTGGACTTCGTGAAGGCCTGACGCCGGACCGATCCCGTCACCCGCGCCACGTCCGAAAGGGCGTGGCGCTTTTCGTTTCGCCCCCACCATTGCGCCAATCGCAATGGTGAATGCCGAACGCGTGGTATTATCATCAACGCGGGAAAGGCGCATCTTTGGGGCAACGCATCAGGAGACACACCATGACCCTTCCCATCAACGGCCTCCACCACGTGACCTCCCTCGCCTCGGACCCGCAGTCCAACAGCGACTTCTTCACCAAGACGCTGGGCCTGCGCCGCGTGAAGAAGACGGTCAATTTCGACGCGCCCAACGTGTATCACCTGTATTACGGCGACGAACGGGGCACGCCCGGCACCGTGATGACCTACTTCCCCTTCCCCCACATCGCCCCCGCCCGCCCGGGTGTCGGAGAGGTGGGCGAGACCGTCTTCGCCGTCCCGAAAGGCTCGATGGGCTTCTGGACCGAACGTCTGACCGGGCTGGGCGTCCAGGGCATGGTCCAGACGGACGCCTTCGGTGAAAAGCGCCTGCGCTTCCTTGGCCCCGATCAGGACGCGCTGGCCTTGGTGGAGGTGGAGGGCGATCCGCGGCAGGGCTGGACCTCCGGCGGCGTCGGCACGGCCGAGGCGGTGCGCGGCTTCCGCGGCGCGAGCCTGCGCCTGCGCGACGCGGGCGCCACGGCCGAACTCCTCCGCTTCATGGGGTATGAGGAGCGGGAGCGGGACGGCTCCGTGATCCGCTTCGGCGTGGCGAACGGCAACGGCGCCGACATCATCGACATCGAAACGCTTCCTGGCGCCGAACATGCCGAACAGGGCGCGGGATCGGTGCACCACATCGCCTTTTCCGTCCCCGACCGCGCGTCGCAGGACGAGGTGCGCAAGGCGCTGGTGGACACCGGCTGGCAGGTCACGCCCCCCATTGACCGCGACTATTTCTGGGCGATCTACTTCCGTACGCCGGGCGGTGTGCTGTTCGAGGTGGCCACCGACGCACCCGGCTTCGACCGCGACGAGGACCTCGCCCATCTTGGCCAGTCCCTGAAGCTTCCCCACCAGCACGAGCCGCTTCGCGCCCGTCTGGAACACCACCTGCAGCCGATCACCGACTGATCGCGCGCAAAAAGAACCGGAGACGACCATGACATCCACCCTGATCCCCCTGCTGCGCCAGCGGCGTTCCCAATACGCGCTTGGCAAGACCCTTGCCCTGCCGCAGGCCGAGGTTGACGCCCTGATCCGCGAAACCATCCGGCTGACCCCGTCGGCCTTCAACTCCCAAAGCTCCCGCGCGGTGATCCTGTTCGGGGACGCGCACCTGAAACTGTGGAGCATCGTGAAGGAAACGCTGCGCGCCATCGTGCCGGCCGACAACTTCGCGGGCACCGACGCCAAGATCGACAGCTTCGCCGCCGGCGCGGGCACGGTCCTGTTCTTCGAGGATCAGGACGTGGTGGCCAAGCTGCAGCACGACTATGCCGCCTATGCCGAGAACTTCCCGATCTGGTCCGAACAGTCGGGCGGCATGGCGCAGCTGGCCGTCTGGACCGCGCTGGCCGAGGTGGGCATTGGCGCCAGCCTTCAGCACTACAACCCGCTGATCGACGCGGAAGTGGCCGCAACCTGGGGCCTTCCCGCGTCCTGGAAGCTGCGCGCGCAGATGCCCTTCGGTTCGAACGAAGCCCCGTTCGGCGAAAAGACCTTCATGAACGACGCCGACCGATTCCACACCTTCAGCTAAGGTTCTAACCGTTGCATAATGCGCAACGGTGAATGACGAAATCAGGTCATTCCCATCAACAATCGTTCAGGCCATCCTGTTCCTGCGGAGGGCCTGAACACTTCGCCCAGATCATGGGACAATCATCATGCACAGCTTCATCACATCGGGTTCGCCCCTGATCTTCGCCTTCCACGGCACGGGCGGGGATGAACACCAGTTCGTCACCCTGGTCCGCGACCTGTGGCCGGGCGCGGGCCTTGTCGCGCCCCGGGGCGAGGTGTCGGAACACGGTGCCAACCGCTTCTTCCGGCGCTCGGGCGAAGGCCGCTACGACATGGCCGACCTTGCGGTGCGGACGGACAGGATGGTGGAGTTCGTGCGCACCCACCGGACGCCCGGCGTACCCGCTTATGCCTTCGGCTATTCCAACGGGGCGAACATCCTCGCCTCCATGTCCTTTGCGGTGCCGGACCTGTTCGACGGGATCGCGCTGCTGCACCCGCTGATCCCCTTCACGCCGCCCGAACAGGCCGGCCTTGCGGGACAACGCGTGCTGATCACCGCCGGCCGTCACGACCCGATCTGCCCCAGGCCGCTGACCGACGCGCTTGCCGGTTACTACCGCCGCCAGAACGCCGACGTGACGCTGCACCTGCATGACGGCGGCCACGAAATCCGGGCAGCCGAGATCGACGCCCTTCGCACCGCCTTCAAGGAGTGATCCGATGTCCATCCTCATCCACGGAAACATGAGCCGGGGCCGCTCGCGCAAGGGCTGGGCCGACGCCTTCCACACCTTTTCCTTCGGGGAGTTCAACGATCCCACCCGTCCCGGCTTTGCCCGGCTGCGCGTCCTGAACGAGGACACGATCGTGCCCGGCGCGGGCTTTGCCCCGCACGACCACGCCGACATGGACATCCTGACGCTGGTCCTGTCAGGGACCATCCGGCACGAGGACAGCCTTGGCAACGTGGCCGAAATCGCGCCCGGAGAGATGCAGTTGATGCGCGCCGGATCCGGCGTCACGCATTCCGAGATGAACGCCTCGGACACCGAAGCGGCGCATGTGCTGCAGATCTGGCTGATCCCCGACGCGCGGGGCGGCACGCCGGCCTACCAGTCGGCCCCGCTGACGGAAGGGCTGCTCGCCTCGGCCAGCGGGCCGCTGGTGCTGGGATCGGACACGCGCCTGTCGCTGCTGCGCCCGAAGGACGGTGACGTGACGCGGATCGAGGTGGCCGAGGGCCGGGCCGTCTTCGTTCACCTGGTGGAGGGGCTGGCCCGCATGGAGGGCGAACGGATCGTCGGCGGCGACGGCCTTCAGCTGACCGAAACGCCGCCCGACCTGCACTGGCAGACCGACGGGATTGTGCTGGTCTTCGACATGCCCCTGTCCTATCCGGCTGCGTGAGGGTGCCATGACCGCGATCCCGCACACCCCCGCACCCTCCGGCGCGTGGCGCCCCTTTGCCCAGACCGCCTTCACCGTGCTTTGGGTGGCCACGGTCGTGTCCAACATCGGCACCTGGATGAACGATGTGGGCGCGGGCTGGCTGATGACGAACCTCGCCCCCTCGCCGCAGGTCGTGGCGATGGTGCAGGCGGCGACGACGCTGCCCGTCTTCCTGTTCGCGATCCTTGCGGGGGCCGTGGCCGACATCGTGGACCGCCGCCGCCTGCTGCTGGTCGTGAACGTCTTCCTGTCGGTCGTGGCCTTCGCGGTCGCGGCGGTCGTGCAGGCCGGGGCGATGACGCCGGTCCTTTTGCTGATCTTCACCTTCCTTCTGGGCAGCGGCGCCGCCTTCATCGCGCCGGCCTGGCAGGCCATCGTGCCTAAGCTCGTCCCGCGCGAGGATCTGACGGCGGCCGTCGCGCTGAATTCGATGGGCATCAACATCAGCCGCGCCATCGGGCCTGCGGTGGCGGGGATGCTGATCGCGGCCTTCGGCCTTGTCTGGCCCTTCGCCCTGAACGCCCTTTCCACGCTGGTGGTGATCGCGGCGCTGATCTGGTGGAAACCCGCGGCCGAACCTGCACGCGCCCTTCCCGCCGAACACGTGATCGGAGGCATGATCGCGGGGCTGCGCTATGCCGCCCACACGAAGCCGCTGCGGCTGGTTCTGGTGCGTGCGGCGGGCTTCTTCCTGTTCGCCAGCGCCTTCTGGGCCATGCTGCCGCTGGTCGCCCGCAACGTTCTGGGCGGGGGTGCGGGGCTGTACGGCGCGCTTCTGGCCGCCGTGGGCGTGGGCGCCGTGGCCGGTGCAGTGCAACTGCCGCGCCTTCGGGCGAAGCTGGGGCCGGACCGGACCGTGATCGCCGGCACCGTCGGCACCGCCGTGGCGCTGGTGACGCTGGCCGTCGTGCCCGGCCATCTGCCGGCGCTGCTGGCGGGCCTTGTGGCCGGCGCGTCCTGGATCGCCGTCCTGTCCAGCCTGAACGTGGCCGCGCAGGCCGCCCTGCCCGACTGGGTGCGGGCGCGGGGTCTGGCGATCTACCTTACCGTCTTTTCCGGCGCGATGTCGGTGGGCAGCCTTGGCTGGGGCACCGTCGCCACCCACGCCTCCATCACCACGGCGCTGCTGGTGGCCGCGGCGGGCGTGCTGCTGGCGATCCCCGCGACCCTTTGGGCCCGCCTGTCCGGCTTGCGCAAGGATCACACCCCCGCCCACAGCTGGCCGCAGCCCGACGCCACCCCGGCGAACGACGCGCCCACGACGATCTGGATCGCCTATGACGTGCCGGTGGACCATCACGCGCACTTCGTCACCCTCATGCAGGAACAGAAGGCCAGCCGCCGCGCGCATGGCGCCTATGGCTGGGTGCTGCGGCAGGACACCGCCACGCCGACGCGCCTGTACGAGTCCTGGCACGAGGCGTCCTGGCTGTCGCACCTGCGCCACCACGACCGCGTCAGCGTCAGCGAACAGGCGCTTCAGGACCGTATCCGCGCCCTGCTGACCGCCGCCCCCCAGATCCATCACACCATCGGAAAGGCTTGAAAGCATGAGCTGGAACCCTACCCAGAATCCCGATTGCCCCGAAACCCTCGACAGCATCGAAACGCTGATCATCCCCCGCGCCCGCGATCTGGGCGGGTTCGAGGTGCGCCGCGCCCTGCCCGCGCCCCAACGCCAGATGGTCGGCCCCTTCATCTTCTTCGACCAGATGGGCCCAGCCGAGTTCCTGACCGGCGGCGGCATCGACGTGAGGCCCCACCCGCATATCGGCCTTGCCACCGTGACCTATCTTTACAAGGGCGAGTTCCATCACCGCGACAGCACCGGCGCCGACCAGATGGTCTATCCGGGCGAGGTGAACTGGATGATCGCGGGCAACGGCGTGACCCATTCCGAACGCACGAGCGAGGAGATGCGCACAAAGCCCGGATCGCTCTTCGGCATCCAGACCTGGGTGGCGCTGCCCGAACAGGCCGAAGATCAGGCCGCGAGTTTCGAGCATCACGGGCAGGACGCGCTGCCCTTCCTGGAGGAAGGCGGCAAGCAGGTCCGCCTGATCCTTGGGTCGGCTTGGGGCAAGACGGCGCCGGTGAAGACCTTCACCGACACCTTCTATGCCGACGTGGTGCTGGCGGCGGGCGCGAAGCTGCCCCTCCCCGACAACCACGAGGATCGGGGCGTCTACATCACTGAAGGATCGATCACCGTGGCGGGCGACAGGTTCGAGGCCGGCCGCATGATGGTCTTCCGTCCCGGCGACCACATCACCCTGACCGCCGGCGACCGCGGCGCCCGACTGATGGTGCTGGGCGGCGAAACGCTGAACGGTCCGCGCTACATCTCGTGGAACTTCGTGGCCTCGTCGCAGGAACGCATCGACGCCGCGAAAGAGGCGTGGCGGCAGGGGGATTGGGCCCATGGCCGCTTCCAACTACCGCCGGGGGACAATGCGGAGTTCATTCCGCTGCCCTGAGGATCGCCCGGCGTGACGTGCGGCGTTCGGCGCGATCATCGATCTTCCTCGGCACGCCCTCGCAACGCTTGTGCGCGAGGTGACCGAACGGTCTTGGGCGCATATCGAACGGGTTCGCGGCACGGCGGGCCTGAAGGCCAGCGAAACGGCCCTTCGCAAGCTGAACACGGACCTGTAATGTCAGGCGATCGAGCGGACGCACTTGGCAGATCAGCCCCGATCTGATGGGGGCGCTGAATTCCAAGGCTATCTGCAAGCGTTCAACCCCGCATGGACGACGATGCTGGGCTGGTCGGAAGCCGAAGTCACGCGCATGTCGGTCTGGGAGATGGTGCACCCCGACGATCTGGACCGGACACGGTCGATCTTCGACCTGACCTTGTCCGGGCAACCCGCGCTGCAATTCCCGAACCGGTTCCGCTGCAAGGATGGCAGCTACCGCTGGATCTCGTGGGCGGGGGTGCGGAAGGGGATCCGGTCTACTGCACCGGCCGTGACATCACCAAGGAGCGGCAGCGCGACGCCAACCTTTCGGCCCGCACGGCGGAACGGGATCAGCTTTGGGAGCTCAGCCCCGATTTGCTGACCATGGTGGATTATGATGGCGGGCTTCTGCGGGTGAACCCGGCCTGCCGGCCATGACGAGGAGCGTCTGCTGACCCGGCCCTTTCACGAACTCCTCCATCCGGACGAGATCCCCTTCATCACCGCGCTTCTGGCCGACATGAAGGCCCGGCGGCAGCCCATGATGGTGGAGGACCGGCTTCTGGCGGCGGTCGGCACGTGGCGTTCCTTTGTCTGGACGCTGTCCCCCGAGCCGGAACGGGACGTGATCTACGGTATCGGACATGACGTCACCGGGGAACGGGCGCAGGCCCGGACCCTCGCCGGCCGGAGGGCAGAGTGCGACCAGCTTTGCACCCTGTCCGTCGACATGCTGGCCCATGCCGATTGCAAGGGGCGGATGCTGTCCGTCAGCCCCGCCTGGTCCCGCGTGTTGGGCTGCACGGAAACCGGAGTCCTGAACACCCCCTATGCCGGCCTGATCCACACCGGGGATCTGCAGCCGACCCTGACCATCCTGGCCCGCATGGGCAAACGGACAAGCCGGTCGAATATGAAAACCACATCCTGACCCGCACCGGCGACTACAAGCGGATCGGCTGGACGGTCGTGCCCGATCCCGCCGGCACGACCTTCGTCGCCGTCGGCCGGGCCCTGACGGAGGCAAAGGTGCGCGAACGCGATCTGGAGCAGGCGCGCCGCGCCCTGCGCCAAAGCCAGAAGCTGGAGGCCCCTGAGCCAGTTGACGGGCGGCGTGGCCCATGACGTCAACAACCTGCCGATGGCGGTCATGTCGAACCTGGAGCTGCTGGAAAAGCGGGTCGGCGGAGACGCCCGGCTGATCGACGGGGCAATGCAGGGGGCGCAGCACGAGGCGACCCTGACCCAGCGGACGCTGGCTTTCGCCCGGCGACAGGAACTGACGGTGGGGCCGCACAGCCTGCCCCGTCTTGTGGAACGCGCGGAAGATCTTCTGCAACGTTCGGCGGGAGGCCATATCGAGCTGAAGCTGGATCTTGCCCGCCCCGTCCCCCTATGCTGGTGGACGACAACCAGTTCGACCTGGCCTTGCTGAACCTCGTCCTGAACGCCCGTGACGCGATGCCCGATGACGGCACCATCACCGTCGCGGTGGATCATCGCCTGGCCCCGGAGGATCCGTGGGCGCCCGCCCATGGCTATGTCTGCCTGACCGTGAAGGACGACGGGCAGGGCATAGACGAGGACACGCCGGAAAAGGCCACGCAGCCGTTCTTTACGACGAAGGGGGTCGGCAAGGGCAGCGGGCTTGGCCTGTCCATGATCCACGGGCTGGCCTTGCAGATGAACGGCCGGCTGCATCTGCAAGGCCGGCTGGGCAAGGGAACGACCAGCGAATTGTGGCTGCCCGCGACCGACGCGAACCCCGTGCAGGACCCGCCCCCGGCCGAAACTGCGTCGGCGGAGGACGGCCCCCGTTCCCTGCGCATCCTGATGGTCGACGACGACGCCCTGATCTTCATGAGCAGTGTCGACATGCCGGAAGACCTTGGCCACATCGTGACCCCCGTCTATCCCGGCGCGAAGGCGCTGGAGATCCTTCAAACGGAGCCGCCCTTCGACCTGCTTATCACCGACTTCTCCAAGGCGAAGATGCACGGCGGCCAGTTGGCGGCGCGGCAGCTTTTCCCGGACCTGCCCATCCTGCTGGTGACCGGCTATGCGGAGCTGCCGGAAAAGAACGACCTCCGGCTGCCGAAGCTGTCGAAATTCCATCAGCAACACGACCTTCAGGCCGAGATCGGGAACGTGATGCGGCGGTAGCGTCCGGCCTTCATGGCCCGGCGTCAGGACCCTTCCGCGCGGGCGCGGGTCGGCCATTCCGGCTCATCCTCCGTCGGCAGTTCGCAGCGGTTGTGGATGTCCGTCGCCGCCACCGCCGCATGGCCCATCCCGACCACGATCTGGCTGAGGGCGCGCACCACGTCCCCCGCCGCGTAAAGCCCCGACACGCTGGTGCGGTTGTGGTCGTCGACGATCAGCGCCCCCGCCTCGTCATGCTCCGCCCCCAGACCGATGGCCAGATCGGACCGGATCTTGATGCCCAGGGCGGAATACAGGATGTCGAAGCGATGCTCCGTGCCGCTTCGGGTGCGGATGGCCAAGATGCGGTGCCCATCCTGATCCAGCGCGGCGATGGGCTCCTCCACCACCTTGATTGCGTGCTCCTTCACCTTCTCGCGTCCCGCCTTGTCAAGGTTCATCCCTTGCCCAAGCGTCAGCAGCGTCACGTCGCGGGAATAGGTGCGGGCCAAAAACACGGCCTCGCCCAGCCCACGGTCGCCATGGCCGATGACCGCGATCTTGCGGTTCCTCGCCTCGTACCCGTCGCAGATGGGGCAGTAGCGCACGAGGCCGCGCTGGATCGCGTCGGGAAGATCGGGCAGATCGGGCTCGATGTCCACGGCGCCGGTGGCCAGCAGCACCCGGCGTGCCCGCACCTCCCGCGCCTTTCCCGTGGCGCATTGAATCTCGGCCGTGAATCCGTCCGCCCGCTTGTGCAGCGCGGACACGTGGCCCTTCAGGATATGGGGGCCGTATTGTTCCACGCTGTCCCGCTGACGGGCGAGGATGTCCGGGCCACCGATGCCTTCGGCGAACAACGGGATGTTGTGGCTGGTCGGGATCCACGACGCCCGGGCCTGCCCGCCGTCCACCACAAGGAAACGCCGGTTGAACCGCGCCAGATACAGCGCCGCCGTCAGCCCCGCAGGGCCACCCCCGACGATCAGGCAGTCGAGGCGTTCTTCGTCCGTCATCGTCATCGACCTCTTCCCCGGGCTCATCACCGCGTTCCTTCCGTTGCAAAGCCCTGCCCTTGGCGGGTGTTCCCTCGCCTTCGCGACATACGCCCGGTGCGGAGATGCCCGGTCACCGGACGGAAGCGTTGACACCGCGCCCGACTGCCCGCATCTCTCCGCCTGCAAAAACGCCGTTCATCCCGTTTGCGGGGTCACGCGATGACCCGCCTTGCGGGCTGATGGAGGAACCGAAGTTGACCGCCAAGATCCCGACCTCCCGCGTCGACAGGCTCCTTTCCTCCATGGGTTATGGCTCGCGGGCCGAGATGGCGCGCATGGCGAGGGCGGGCGGCATTACCCTGGACGGTGTTCGCCTTCCCAACGTCACAAAGCGCATCCCGGTCACCAGGGATCTGCCGACCCGCATGAAGATCGCCGGCGAGGCGCTGGATCCCGTGGCCGGGATGGTCCTCCTTTTGAACAAGCCTTTGGGCATGACCTGTTCGCACAAGGAAGCGGGCCCCTTGGTGTATGACATCCTGCCCAAGCGCTGGAAGCGGCGCGATCCGGCGATCTCGACCATCGGGCGTCTGGACAAGCAGACCTCCGGCCTTCTGTTGCTGACCGACGACGGGGACCTGCTGCACCGCGTCATCAGCCCCAGGCGCCACGTCCGGAAGGTCTACCATGCGACGCTGGCCCGCCCCCTCAGGGGCACCGAGGCCGCGCTGTTCGCCTCGGGTGAGCTTATGCTGGAGGGCGAGGACAAACCGCTGGCGCCGGCGGACCTGGACGTGATCTCCGCCACCGAAGCCCGGCTGACGGTCACCGAGGGCCGGTATCATCAGGTGCGCCGCATGTTCGCTGCCACCGGCAACCACGTGGAGGCGCTGCATCGCGAGCGTTTGGGCGGCCTGTCCCTGCCGGACGGGCTGGCCCCCGGTCAGTGGACGCTGCTGAGCGAGGACGAGATCGCCCTGATCTTTCAGTAAACGCACGCGTCTGGATATGTTCTCCCCTCCTGCCCCTCGGCTCAGGCAGGGCGACATGGCACGCCCTCAGGCGAGGCCGCAAAGATAGACTTCGCGCTCGGGATGCTCGATCACGCGGAAGCCCGCGCTGCGCAGCATCGCCTCCATCCCCGCGCGGTTCGGCACGAACCAGTTGGTGGGATCCCCGGCATAGCGCCGTTCGATGAAATACAGCAGCGGGACGTCCGGCCCCTCGAACGGGGTGCTGTCGTTGAAGTCGTAATCCTCGGCAATGGCCGCCACATGGTCCGATCCCCGTTGCATGGACTGGAACAGCAGGCGGTCGCCCACCACGTGTTCGCGGATAATGTCCAGCGCCAGAAGGGGATGACGAAGGTGATAAAGCACCCCCATGAAGATGACGAGGTCGAAGCGTTCCCCCAGCGTCGGCACATCGTAGACCGACATCTGCCGGAATTCGATGGCCGCGCCCTCCACCTCGGCCGCCAGCCGGGCCTGCGCCAGATAGCGCGGATCGCTGTCGACCGCCACCACGCGATCCGCCCCGCGACGTGCCATCTCAAGTGCATAGAAGCCCGCGTTGCACCCGATGTCGAGCACCGTCATGCCCTGCATGTCGTCCGGCAGGATGTGGCGGAAGCCCGCCCACTTGAAGCTCGGGTAATCCCCCAGGAAGTGATTCGGAGCGGTCTGCACGCCGCCCAGCCTGAGATTGTGAAACCACGGCGCCAGATCCTCGATCCGGCTCTTCAGGTTTTCATTGTCCATACGCGCTCGCCTTTGTCGTCCACGGATCGGACGCGGCTCCCTTCCGGAAACCGCGCCCGTTCGTGTTACATAGGCCGAAGGCAGCCTCTGGCCCGTCGGCGTCTGCCTGGACCTTTCAGGCCGTCTCCGGCCGGACACGCGCGTCGGCAAAGGACACCAGCTTTCTCCGGTCTTCGTCCCACAGGTGCAGCCCAAGGGTCGCGAAGCTTTCGCGGATGGTCAGCCGCTGCGCCTCGGCCAGTTCGCGGTGATCGCGGATCACCTGTCCCAGGCGGTAGAAGGGGATGCGCGAATAAAGGTGGTGCACATGGTGGATGCCGATGTTCCCCGTCAGCCACCGAAGCGGCTGCGGCAGAACGTAGTGCGAGCTTCCCTCAAGCGCGGCATGGTGCAACTGCCAATCCTCGCCCGCGGCCCAGTGGGTTTCCTCGAACTGGTGCTGCACGTAGAACAGCCAGACCCCCACCGTCGCCGCCACGAGGGAGGTGGGAAGGAAGACCAGAAGCAGGGGTGTCAGGCCGCCGAACCACGCGACCACCCCCAGAAGGCCCGCGATCACCGCGTTGGTGCCCATGGCCGAGCCCCAATACCGCCATCCCGACTTCATGAGGCCGAGAGGCACCCGGTTCTGCAAAAGAAACAGGTAGCCCGGCCCCAGCACGAACAGCGTGATCGGGTTGCGGTACAGCCGGTACATGAGACGCCCCCATGCGGAAAGGGCGTCGTATTCCTTGACGGTCAGCGTGGTCACGTCACCGATTCCCCGCTGGTCAAGGTTGCCGTGGCTGCCATGGTGGATCGAATGGGTGCGCCGCCACACGGCATAGGGGGTCAGGGTGAAGACGCCCATGATGCGGCCCACCCAGTCCTGCGCCGTCCGGTTCGGAAGAAACGCGCCATGCCCGCAATCGTGCTGGATGATGAACAGCCGGACAAGAAACAGCCCGTTGATCATGGCCAAAGCCGCCCCCAGCCAGAAACTGACGGCCAAGGCCTTCCAGGCCAGAGCCCACAGCACGAGGAAGGGCAGCAGCGTCACCGCCAGTTCGAAAAGGCTGCGGCGGGTGGACGGCTCGCGATAGCGGGCCAGAACACTGAGCCACTCACGCGCCGTGCGGGGTGGAGGAGGCGTATCTAACATCAAGGGGTGTCGCTGTCCTGCAGGGAACTCAGGGGGGTATTTACCATAGGAAGGCAAAGAACAACCACGCTGATCTGTCGAGGGCAGGACGAATTGCCGCGTCGCACCCGCGCAGCCATGGGCGCTTGTCTTGAAACCTGCCTCGTCAGGCGACGGCAGGTCGTCATCGCGGCGTTCCGCGGGGATCTCAGCGTTCCGAATAAAGCACGCGGTGATCCACGAAATACCGCGCGAAGAACGGCAGGCTGGCCGAGCCGACCTCGCGCGCCGTGCGGCCGATTGTGCCTTCGGCCACCCGGATCGGGGTCAGCCCCCGCTGGTCCAGCCGTGACAGCGCGGCCGCGGTGGCCTGCACAAGCCGCGCGCGGATCGCGGGCGGGAAGCTGCCGTCGATCACCGCCGCCTCGAAATCATAAACGGCCAGGGCCGCGACGATGGCGCAGGCCAGACCCTCCGCCGCGCCGTCGATCCACCGGTCCAGCAAGGCGCCCAGCGACGTCCAGTGCGACCCTTCATGCCACAGGTCCCCATGATCAAGACCCGCCGCGCGCACCGCCCGTTCCAGAAGATGGATGGAGGAGGCGTCGATCAGCTGCCGCACCCCGCCCTTCCCGTCCGGCACCGGAAGGGAGCCGAGCGCCCCGGCATTGCCAAGCCGCCCGGGGATCAGCCGACCGCCCATCACGATCCCCCCACCCACGAAGGCGCCGACGAAGAAGTAGACAAAATCCGACGGCACCTCCTTGCCGAAGGCCTGTTCGGCCCCGCAGGCCGCCGTCACGTCATTGGCCAGGAACAGGGGCAGACCCGTCGCCCGCGCCAGATCGTCGGTGATATCCTCGTGCCGCCAGTCCTTGTCGGCGCCCCAGGCCCAAAGATCGTTGGGCTGCGCCACGCCCAGCCCCGCGATCCGCGCCCGCTCCTCCTCCGGCAGGACGCCGGAAAGGTCGCGGGCGGCTTCGGTGGCGAAGGCCAGCACCTCGGTCCGGAAGGGTTGCGGATAGAAGATGGCGCGGCGCTCCCTCACCGTGCCGGTGAAGTCCATCAGCACCATTTCGGACGTGCGGCGCCCGATCTTCAACCCCAGCGAGAATGCGCCGCGCGGGTTCAGCGACATGGGCACCGAAGGCTGCCCCACCCTCCCCTTGCGTGGATCGCCGGCCAGCACCAGCCCGTCCGCCACTAAGGCCCGCATGATGACCGAGGCCGTCTGCGGCGACAGGCCGGACAGCCGGGCGATATCGGCCTTGGCCAGCTCCCCATGCCGGCGGATCAGCGACAGCACCACGCGTTCGTTGTGAATGCGAACGCCCGCCTGATTGGATCCCCTGATCGCCGCGCCCGTCATTCATGGCCCCCCTGCCAATATATAAATCGGAATGATTTATTATTGACAAGCTTCTTTCCGATGGCGTTACATCGCCCTGCGGGCCCGGGAGGGGCCAATCCTTGGGAGGGGATCGCATGAAATATCCGCTGATCGCATTGGGCGCGACGGCGCTGGTGGCGTTGTCGTCGCCGGTTCTGGCGCAGGACGCGACGACCGTCTGTCTGATCACCAAGACCGACACCAACCCGTTCTTCGTGAAGATGAAGGAAGGGGCCGAGGCGAAGGCAGAGGAACTGGGCCTGAACCTGCAATCCTATGCCGGCCGCGTCGATGGCGACCACGAGGCGCAGGTGCAGGCTGTCGAAAGCTGCATCGCGGCGGGCGCCAAGGGCATCCTGATCACCCCGTCGAACACGCAAGCCATCGTGCCCGTGCTGAAGCAGGCGCAGGATGCGGGCATGATCGTGATCGCGCTGGACACGCCGCTGGAGCCGGCCGAGGCGGCGGACGCCACCTTCGCCACCGACAACTTCCGCGCGGGCGTGCTGATCGGCGAATGGGCCAAGGCCAAGATGGGCGAAGATGCGGCGGACGCCAAGATCGCGTTCCTTGACCTGACGCCGTCCAACCCTTCGGTCGCCGTTCTGCGCGATCAGGGCTTCATGCAGGGCTTCGGCATCGACGTGAAGGACGAGAACGTGGTGGGCGATGAGGAGGACGACCGCATCGTCGGCCATGACGTGACCAACGGGAACGAGGAAGGCGGCCGTCAGGCGATGGAGAACCTGCTGCAGCAGGACCCGTCGATCAACCTCGTCTACACCATCAACGAGCCCGCCGCCGCCGGCGCCTACGAGGCGCTGAAGGCCGTCGGCATGGAAGGCAACGTGACGATCGTGTCGGTCGATGGCGGCTGCCCCGGCGTGCAGAACGTCGAGGAAGGGATCATCGGCGCGACCTCCATGCAATACCCGCTGAAGATGGCCGCCTTGGGGGTCGAGGCGGTGGCCGAATTCGCCAAGTCCGGCGCGATGCCCGAAGCGTCCGAAGGCCTGACCTTCACCGACACCGGCGTCGATCTGGTGACGGACGCGCCGGTGGACGGCGTGGACTCCATGACCTCGGCCGACGCCAAGGCCCAGTGCTGGGGCTGAGGCCGCAAGGGGATCACTGTCATGAGCGAAACAAAGGACGACTTCGAGGCTGGCCTGTCGAAGGCCAGCACCCAGGTCGCGGACTTCACCCGCCACCGTAGTCCGCTGGAACGGTTGCAGCACATCCTGCACGCCAATCCGACGCTGGTGCCGGTCATGGTGCTGCTGTTCGGCATCGCGGTGTTCGGGATCATCGTGGGGGAACGGTTCTTCAACTCGTTCACGCTGACGCTGATCCTGCAACAGGTGGCCATCGTCGGCATCGTCGGCGTGGCACAGACGCTGATCGTGCTGACGGCGGGGATCGACCTGTCGGTCGGCGCGATCATGGTGCTGTCGTCGGTCATCATGGGGCAGTTCGCGGTGACGCTGGGCATTCCGGCGCCGATCGCGCTGTTCTGCGGGCTGGCGCTTGGGACCATCTGCGGCATCATCAACGGGGTGCTGGTGGCGGTCGTGCGGCTGCCCCCCTTCATCGTGACGCTGGGCACGTGGTTCGTGTTCGAGGCCGCGAACTTCATCTACACCCAGAACCAGACCATCCGCGCCCAGGACGTGGAGGCCGCGGCCCCGCTGCTGCAATTCCTGGGCAACACGTTCCGCATCGGGGGTGCCGTCTTTACCTATGCCGTGGTGGCCATGGCCGGGCTGGTGCTGCTCTTCTACTACATCCTGAACCACACGGCCTGGGGCCGGCACGTCTATGCCATCGGCGACGATCTGGACGCGGCGCGGCTGTCGGGCATCCGCACGACGAAAACGCTGATCTCGGTCTACGCGGTTTCGGGGCTGATCTGCGGCTTTGCGGGCTGGGCGCTGATCGGGCGGCTCGGCTCGATCTCCCCCACCTCGGGATACGAGGCGAACATCCAGTCGATCACGGCAGTGGTCATCGGCGGCACCTCGCTGTTCGGCGGGCGCGGATCGGTGTTCGGCACGCTGATCGGGGCGCTGATCGTGGGCGTCTTCGCCATGGGCCTGCGGATCTGGGGCACCGACCCCCAATGGACGCGCCTGACGGTGGGCGCGCTGATCATCCTGGCGGTCGCGGCAGACCAATGGATCAGAAAGGCATCGGCATGATCCGGGAAACCCCTGTCCTGACGGGACGCAACCTGCAGAAACGCTACGGCCGGGTCGTGGCGATGGACAACACCGATTTCGACCTTTACCCGCGGGAGATCCTTGCAGTGATCGGGGACAACGGCGCGGGCAAGTCCACGCTGATCCGCGCCATGACCGGCGCCGTCCAACCGGATGCGGGGGAGATCCGTCTGGACGGCCAGCCGACCACGCTGGCCAACCCCCAGGCCGCCCGCGATCTGGGGATCGAGACGGTGTATCAGAACCTCGCACTCTCGCCCGCCTTGTCCATCGCGGACAACATGTTCCTTGGCCGGGAAATCCGGCGCGGGGGCGTGGCGGGATGGTTCCGGATGCTGGACAAGCCCGCGATGCGGACAAAGGCGCGCGAGCAGTTGAACACCCTTGGCCTGACGACGATCCAAAGCATCGACCAAGCGGTGGAAACGCTGTCGGGCGGGCAGCGTCAGGGGGTGGCGGTGGCCCGGGCGGCCGCCTTCGGATCCAAGGTCCTGATGCTGGACGAACCCACGGCCGCGCTTGGGGTCAAGGAATCCCGCAAGGTGCTGGACCTGATCCTTGGCGTGCGCGACCGGGGGCTGCCGATCGTCCTCATCTCCCACAACATGCCGCATGTGTTCGAGATTGCGGACCGGATCCACGTGCACCGCCTGGGAAAACGGCTTTGCGTGGTGGATCCGAAGTCCATCTCCATGTCGGATGCGGTGGCCCTGATGACGGGTGCGGTGCAGCCTACGCCCGAGATGATGGCAGGCTGACATCCGCCGCCACGCTGCCCGTCATCACCCGGCGGGCGTTCGGCAGATCGTTCCCTTCGATTTTGGCAGCGCCGTCGGGCCGGGCAGACCACCGGGCCCGCAGGCGCTGTTCCAGCACCGGCAGGGGCACGTCCAGCATCACGGTCATGTCCAGAAGCGGCCGAAGCGTCGCCCAGTCCGGATCGTCCAGCAGCAGATAATTGCCTTCGACCAGAACGACGTTCACCTCGGGCCCGATGATGCGCGCCGCCGCGCGCGAGATTTCCAGGTCGCGGTCGAAGACCGGCACGGCAATCTCTCCCCCCTCTTCCCGAAGGCGGTGAAGCAGGGTGCGCAGCCCCGCCACGTCAAAGGTGTGCGGCGCGCCCTTGCGGTCGCGGTGGCCGCGGGCGTTCAGGACGGCATCATCGTAATGGAACCCGTCCATGGGCAGGATCGCGCTGTTCGGGATGCAGGTCTGCAAATCCTCGGCCAACGTGCTCTTGCCGGCGCCCGGCGGGCCCGCGATGCCGATCAGCCTGCGCGTCCGGATGCCGCGCAACTCTTCGGCCAAACTGTCGATCGTCATCAGGCGTGTCATCTGTGTTCCTCCGTGGGCACAGTGAGAGGCGGTTCGGCGGGTGGCGTCAAGCAGCGTCAGGTTCCAGCCACCTGCCCTTCCATGTCGCGACGGGTTGCCTTATCGGCTGCGGTCAAGATGGATCGGACGGCCAGGTTCTCTCCAGCACGCTCAACCAGTTCTCGACCCCGATCTGCCTTTGTTCGGCATCGGAATAGCCCGCCGCGGCCAGCGCGTCGAACAGGCGCGGCAGGCCGGTGGCGTCGCCGATCGCCGTCGGCACCAGCGTCCCGTCGAAGTCCGAGCCGAGGGCGACGTGCGCGATCCCGACCCGTTCGACGATGTGGTCGATGTGCCGCACCATCGCCTCCAGCGCCAGATCGGGGTTGCGGCAACCTTCGGGATCCAGGAACCGCACGCCGAAATTGATGCCGACCAGGCCGCCCGTGGCCGCGATGGCGTCCAGCTGGCGGTCGGACAGGTTGCGGCTGTGCGGGCAGATGGCATGCACGTTGGAATGCGAGGCGACCAGCGGCGCGTCCGAGAGGCGGGCCACGTCCCAGAACCCCGCCTCGTTCAGGTGGGACAGGTCCAGCATGATCTTCAGCCGGTTGCACAGGCGCACGAAGGCCTCGCCCTCCGCCGTCAGGCCCGGCCCGATATCGGCCGAGGACGGGAAGCGGAACGGCACGCCATGCGCGAAGATCGTCTGCCGGGCCCAAACCGGCCCGATGGTGCGCAGCCCCGCGCCGTGCAGGACGTGCAGCAGGTCCAGATCGGGATCCACGGCCTCCGCCCCTTCCAGATGCAGGACGGCGGCGAAGCTGTTCCGCCCCATCGCCGCGCGGATCGCGGAAACCGAGGTGCAGACGGTCAGGCCCCCGGCCGACGCCGCCTCGATCCGCCGCAGCAGCGCCACCTGCGACAGGGTGACGTCCAGCGCCTCGGCCCGGTCGAGGGGCGGGAAATCGCCCGTCGCGTCGGGGGCGGAGGGCGCATAGACGGCGCAAAGCCCGCCCACCAGACCGCCCGCCCGCGCCTTTGGCAGATCGACATGACCCTGCGGCGAGCCGTGGATGAACCGGTCTTCGGCCCCGTGCAGGCCCTCGCGCCTCAGGCGCAGCAGCGCGTCGTTGTGGCCGTCGAATACAGGGATCATGGCGGCGAAAGCTCCAGCGTGATGAGGGGTCTGGCATAAAACCGATCGGGGGCGGCCACAACCGCCCACCCGACCATGCCGCAGGGGACGGTCCCTCAGACCCCGAGGGTGCGGCGAAGAGCCTCGATGCAGCGCGGCTTGCGGGGCGCGACGGGGACGGCCAGCACGATGCGGCGCATGTAGGCGGACATGTGCGTCAACGGTCGCCCGCCTCGCAGGCCCGACCATGCCGGCACAAGGGACGCGCCGATCCCGCTGGCCACAAGGTCGGAGATCGCCTCCAGCCCGTCCAGCGAACAGAAGCGCGCGGGCGTGATCCCCTGGTCCTGCAGGTAAAGCTCCGCAAGCTGCCCGCCCCAGCTTTGCGGGTCATAGGCGATCAGCGGAAGGCGCCGGAACACCTCCTCCACCGGCAGGTGGTCCAGACCCTCGGGGGCCAGAAGGCACAGCGGCTCCTCCCTCAGCAGGTGAAGCATCAGTGTGGGCGCGGGTGCGAAGGGGGGCGACACGATCAGCGCGGCGTCCAGATCGCCCCGGCGCAACGCCTCGTAGAGGTTGGCGGAGGTTCCGGGTTCCACCCGCAGTTCCACTGCGGGGGCAAGGTCGCGCAGGACCGGCAGCATCCCCGGCACCGTCCCGCTGAGCATGGTGGAGATGGCCCCCAGCCGCAGGACCCCTTCCGCCGAACCGGGGTCCGCGCTGGAACGCAGCCGCTGGCGCAGGTCAATCATCTGCCGCATCATCGGCATCAGGTCGCGGCAGCTTTGGGTGGGTTCGGCCATGTTCGCGCGCCGCAGCAGAAGGGGCACGCCAAGGTCCTGTTCCAGCACCTGAATCCGCTGGCTGACGGCGGCGGAGGTCAGGCCCTGCATCCGGGCCGCCGCGGTGATGGAGCCGAGATCCGCCACCGCCATCAGGCTTTCGAGGAAACGGACATCCATGGAATTTCCGATGCTGAACGAAAGAATAAAACGCTTTTTGCAGGTCTAGATCGGCGCTACCACCGTTGCAACATGCAGGAGAGCGCCATGAAATCCCTTTTCCACCTTGCCATCCACATCACCGATCTGGACACCGCCCGCGCCTTCTATGGCGACGTGCTGGGCTGCCAGGAGGGCCGGTCCACCGACACATGGGTCGATTTCGACTTCTTCGGGCACCAGCTTTCGCTGCATCTTGGCAAGCCGTTCGAGGTGACGCGCACGGGCAAGGTCGGCGATCACATGGTGATGATGCCGCATCTGGGCGTCGTCCTGCGCCTGTCCGACTGGCTGGAGCTGTCGGACCGTCTGGTCGAAAAGGGCGTCGCCTTCGACATCCCCCCCGTCATCCGCTTTGAAGGGGAGCCGGGGGAGCAGCGGACCATGTTCTTCTTCGATCCTTCGGGCAACCCGATCGAGATCAAGGGCTTTGCCGATTTCGACGGGCTGTTCGCCGCCTGAACCGCAGGGATCAGGGCGCGTCCAGCAGGTCGGCGTTGACGGTGGTGGCGGGGCGCGTGCCCGACAGCGCCTCCACCACATGGGTGGCGGCGCGTTCGGCCACGCGGATCAGCGCCGCCTCGGTCGTGGCGCCCAGATGCGGGGTGAAGACCACCGGCAGATCGCCCAGCGGTCCGGACGGCGCGCCGTGTTCGTAGACGTCGAGCCCCGCCCCCGCCAGATGGCCGGTGGTCAGCGCGGCGGCCAGCGCCGCCTCGTCCACCAGCCCCTCGCGCGCCGTGTTCACGAGGATTGCGCCGGGCTTCATCCGGGCGAACCGCGCTTCGTTCATCATGTGGCGCGTCTCAGGCCGCATGGGGGTGTGGAGCGAGACGAGATCGGCCTCGGCCAGCCCCTCCTCCAGCCCCACGCGGGTGTATGCGCCCGTATCGGCGGCGCGGGGCGAATGGACCAGAACGCGCATGCCGAAGGCCGCGTCCAGCATCGTCCCAAGCTGCGACCCGATGGCGCCCCAGCCGACGATCAGCGCCGTGCCGCCCTGAAGTTCGGTGAAGCGGGCGCTTTCGCGAAAGCCCGTCCGCCCTGCCCGTTCCGCCGCATCCCCGGCCGCGATCCCCCGCGCCACCGCCAGCGCAAGGCCAAGCGCCAGTTCCGCCACGGACCGCGCGTTCGCGCCCGGCACGTTGCACACCGGGATGCCACGCGCCGCCGCCGCCACTTTGTCCACCGCATTGTGCCCGGTCCCGTGCACCGAGATCACGCGCAGCTTCGGCGCCGCCGCGATCGCTTCGGCGGAAAAGCCGGTGTTGCGCGTGATCACCGCGTCGCAGGGCCCGGCCAGCCGCAGGACGGTGTCCATGTCGGGCGACGGGCAGACCACGGGCTCGATCCCCTGCGCGCGAAGGATGTCCAGCCCTTTGGCGTGGATGGGTTGGACGATCAGGCATTTCATGGGCGGGCATCCGTCGGAAGTTGCTGGGCTCCCGCCACGCTACGTCATTGCGCCGGGAAGGTGAACGGCGGGCTTACGGGATGATCCGGTCGGCGCGCAGGCGGTCGAACAGGTCAAGGAAGGCCTGGTCCGTCGCCTGATACCCCGTGAACCCCAGACGGCGGCTTTTCGACATGTCCGTCACCACCTCGATCGGGCGGCCCAGATCGGCGTCCGTGTGCCAGGGGGAGGCGAGGCGCGACAGGTCCCCCTCCGCCAGCCCGTGGCGGGCGGCGATGTCGGCCCAGACGGGGGCATCGTCCTTCATCTGCGCCTCCAGCGGACGCGGGGTGCCGTCGAAATCCTCGGCCCGGATCCCGAAGGCGTCGGCGATCCGGTGCCACATCCACTTCCAGCGGAAGACGTCGCCGTTGACGATGTTGAAAGCCTCGTTCCGGGCGGCGGGGGTTTCGGCGGCCCAGAGGACCTGCGCGGCCAGCTGGCGCGCGTCGGTCATGTCGGTCAGCCCTTCCCATTGCGCGGCCGAACCGGGGAAGCGGAAGGGCCGCCCCGTTTCGCGGCAGATCGTGGCATAGACGGCCAGCGTCGTGCCCATGTTCATCGCGTTGCCGATGGCCTTGCCGATCACCGTGTGGGGGCGATGCACGCTCCACCCGAAACCGTCGCGTTCAGCGGCAGCGAAGACCTCATCCTCTTGCGCGTAGTAGAAGTTCGCCACGTCCAGCCGGCCCTGATCCTCGCGGAACGGGGTTTGCGGCAGGGTGCCCTTGCCATACGCCTCGAACGGGCCAAGGTAGTGCTTCAGCCCCGTGACCAGCGCCACGTGCCGCACCGATCCGGCCGGCCGCAGCGCGTCCAGCACGTTGTGAACCATGGCGCCGTTGACGCGGATGTTCTCCGCCTCGGTCGGCATGCGCAGCCACGAGGTCAGGAAGACATGCGTGGGGGCGATCCCCTCCAGCGCGCGGGCCAGCCCGTCCGGGTCCAGCAGGTCGGCGGCCACGGGCAGCACCCCCGCCTGATCCTGCGGCCGGCGGCTGAGGCCGTGGACCACCCATCCCTTTTCCACCAGTTGTGTTGCGATCGCGCTGCCCTGAATGCCGGTCGCGCCGACGACAAGTGCTGTGGGGGCCATATTCCGTCTCCGTTCCATGTTGCCAAGCAAGGTAGGCGCATGCGATCCCGGCTTCCAGACGGCACCGTTTTGGGACATAGGCACGGAAAGGTAACCACCCATGACCACGGGCAACCCCGAACAGGACTGGCGCGAGGATTGCGCCCCCCGCCGCGTGCTGGACCTGTTCACGACGAAATGGACCAGCATGATCCTGCACACGCTGCACGCCCGCCACGCCGGCGCGGCGCGGACGGGCGTATTGCAACGCAGCCTGCCGGGCATTTCCAAGAAGATGCTGGTGCAAACGCTGCGCGAAATGGAAAACAGCGGCCTGATCACGCGCCACGTGGAAAGCACGGTGCCGCCGGCGGTGGAATACCGGCTGACCCCCTTGGGCCTGCGCTTCGTGGACCTAGTGGAGCAGGTCTATGACTGGGGCCGCACCAACGCCGACGCGCTGGATCTTCTGGGCGACCGGTCCACGTCACGCCGACGCGGTTCGGCCGCCGGGGGGTGAACGGTCAGATCGGGACGGGCGGGGCCAGCAGGGTGGACGCGGCCTCCGGGGCCAGCGCCTCGGGGCGGGCGCAGGTCGTCGTCAGTTCGACGAACCGCCCTTCCTCGCCCGAGGCGAGGATCGCGGTCAGCACCTCGATCACGTGCAGGGCCAGTTCGTCGTTGCAGCGGTGGGGCCGGCCTTCGGTGATCGCCAAAGCCATGTCCGCAAGCCCCGTTCCGCGGTAATCCGCCACCTCCTTCCCTGCATTGGTGGATCGGTTGGGCAGGCCCAGGGGATGCTGCCACCGGGGCACGTCCGCCGCGTCCGCCCGCCGCGTCACGCGCAGATCCCCGTCGAAGAAGTTGGGGTCAGGCACGTGCAGCGTCCCTTCCGTCCCGTACAGCGCCATCGGTTCAAGATCGGTCTGCCAGACGTCCCAGCTGGACTGGAAGCTGATGACGGCCCCTTCGGTGAATTCCAGCAGCGCGTGGATCGTGGTCGGCGTTTCCACCGGGATCTGCTCCCCCTTGCGGGAGGCGGAGCCGATGGTGCGCGTGGCGCTTGGCGTGGCGGAAAGCGCACCGACACGCCGCACCGGCCCCAGAAGCTGCACGAGGTTCGAGATGTAGTAGGGCCCCAGATCCAGCACCGGCCCCCCGCCCTTGCGGAAGAAGAAGTCGGGGTTCGGGTGCCAGCTTTCCATGCCGATGCTCATCACCGCGCAGGTGCCGGAGGTGACGCGCCCGATGGCGCCTTCGTCCAGAAGCCGGCGGGCCATCTGGTGGCTGGTGCCAAGAAAGGTGTCGGGCGCCGACCCGATCCGTAGCCCCCGTTCAGCGGCAAGGCGGGACAGTTCGCGCCCTTCCTCCAGCGTCAGGACATAGGGCTTTTCGGAATAAACATGCTTGCCCGCCTCCAGCGCCGCCTTGGAGATCGCGAAATGCGCGGCCGGGATCGTCAGGTTCACGACAAGGTCGATGTCGTCCGACGCCAGCAACGCGTCCACGCTGCGGGATTGGATCCCGTATTCGGCGGCGCGCGCTTCGGCGGCGGCGGGGTTGACGTCCGCCACGGCGACAAAGCGGATGCCCCGGAAGTGCGGCGCCCGCATCAGGTAGGAGGCGGAGATATTGCCCGCCCCGATCAGGCCAAGTCCAAGCGGTTGGGTCATGGGTCAGCCTTTCAGGGTCTGCCAGGCCGCGGCGGCCTGCGTAGCGAAACGGTCGAAGTCGGAGGGCTTGTCATGCTCGGCCACCAGCAGTTCCACCCGCGCATGATGGCGCAGGGCGGCCAGGATCGCGGGCCAGTCCATGACGCCGGTGCCGGGATCGGCCCAGCCATCTTCGTCCGTCTTCTCGCCCTGCGGGGCGATGTCCTTGAAATGGGCGGCGGTGATGCGGTCGCCGTGGCGGGCGATCCATTCCAGCGGATCGGCGTTCCCGCGGATGATCCAGGCGATGTCGGCCTCCCACTCGATCAGGGGGGCTTCGGTCAGGATGATCTCCATCGGGATCTGCCCGTCGGGGGTGGGTTCGAATTCAAAGGCGTGGTTGTGCCAGCCAAAGCGCAGGCCCTGTTCGCTGATCGCCTCCTGCGCCGCCGCAAGCCGCGCGGCGAAGGCCGTCCAGCCTTCGGCGTCGGTCGGGCGCTGGTCGGCGGACAGCGAAGGCGCGAAGATCATCACCGCGCCCACCTGCTCGGCCAGGTCGGCCACGCCCTTGGCATCCGCCTCGATCCGGTCCAGCGGCACGTGAAGCGAGGGCATCGTCAGCCCCGTTTCCTCCAGCGCAGCGGACAGGGCGGGCAGATCGTCGAACACGCCGAAGAAGCCCTCAGCCGCGTCATAGCCAAGCGCGGACAGGCGCCGGATCACGTCGTCATAGGGGGTGGCAAAGCGCGCGGAATAAAGTTGCATCGACAGTTTCATCATCATCTCCGGCTGGGGGATCAGAGCCGCATCTCGGATGCGGCGTCGAACAGCGACAGGTTTGCGGGATCGAAGCCGACGGGCAGGACCTGCCCCGCGCGGATGCGGGCCTCCCCGTCCATGCGGACGCGGAAGGGTCGGTCGGCAAGCCGGGTCCAGACCAGGGTGTCGGCGCCCATCGGCTCCACCACCTCGACCTCCACCTCGGCGCGGACGGGCAGGGCTTCGGCGGCGGGGCCGGTGCGCACATGTTCGGGGCGGATGCCCAGCACCACGGGCCCGTCCTGCGGGGGTGCGGCAAAGGCGTAACCCGCGACCGAGGCGCGGAGCGGGCCGTCGAACACGTCCCCCGTCAGCACGCCCGGCAGCAGGTTCATCGGCGGCGATCCGATGAAGCCCGCCACGTAAAGGTTCGCGGGCCGGCGATAGATGTCGTCGGGCGTGGACATCTGCTGGATCACCCCGCCCTTCATGATGGCGATCCGGTCGGCCAGCGTCAGCGCCTCGATCTGGTCGTGGGTGACATAGATCATCGTGTTGCGGAGGCTTTGATGCAGGCGCTTCAGCTCCACCCGCAACTCGGCCCGCAGCTTGGCGTCAAGGTTGGACAAAGGCTCGTCGAACAGGAACACGTCCACGTCGCGCACCAGCGCGCGGCCGATCGCGACGCGCTGGCGCTGCCCGCCCGACAGGGCGGCGGGCTTGCGTTTCAGCAGCGGGACCAGTTGCAGCGTGTCGGCGGCGCGGGCGATGCGGCGGGCGATCTCGTCCTTCGGGACGCGGGCGTTCTTCAAACCGAAGGCGAGGTTTCCTTCCACCGTCATCTGCGGGTAAAGGGCATAGGACTGGAACACCATGCCGATGCCGCGTTCGGACGGTTCGCACCAGGTGACGTTGCGGTTGCCGATGAAGATCTGTCCCTTCGTCGGCAGGGTCAGCCCCGCGATGCAGTTCAGCAGCGTCGACTTCCCGCAGCCCGAAGCGCCCAGCAGCACCAGAAACTCTCCGTCCCGCACGTCGAGGTTCAGGCCGCCCAGCACCTCCACCGCGCCATAGGACAGCGACAGGTCGCGGATGGAAACGGAGATGCCGTCGAGGTCGGCGGAGGCGTGCAATGCATGTTCCATGGATCACCCTTTCACGGCGCCGGCGGCGATGCCGCGCACGAACATCCGGCCCGACAGGAAGTAGATGGACAGCGGCACCAGCCCGGTCAGCAGGGTCGCCGCCATGTTGACGTTGTATTCCCGCACCCCCTGGACCGAATTGACGATGTTGTTCAGCTGCACCGTCATGGGATAGCTGTCGGGCCGCGTGTAGATCACGCCGAACAGGAAGTCGTTCCAGATGCCCGTGACCTGAAGGATCACCGCCACGGTGAAGATGGGCAGCGACATCGGCACCAGCACCCGCAGGAACACGCCCCAGAAGCCCGCCCCGTCCACCCGCGCCGCCTTGAACAGTTCCGGCGGAAGCGAGGCGAAGTAGTTGCGGAACAGCAGCGTGATGATGGGCATGCCGAAGATCACGTGCACGAGGATCACGCCCGCGACCGATCCCATCAGCCGGATCTCTCGCAGGATGATGACAAGGGGGTAGATCATCACCTGATAGGGGATGAAGGCGCCGAAGATCAGGATGGCGAAGAACACCTCGGACCCGCGGAAACGCCAGTTGACCAGCGCGTAGCCGTTCACCGCCGCCACCCCGATCGACAGCACCGTGGCCGGCACCGTGATGAGGACGGAGTTCCAGAACCCGCGCGACAGCCCGTCGCAGTTCAGCCCCGTGCAGGCCGAGGACCAGGCCTTGACCCAGGGCTCGAACGTGATGTCGACCGGCGGGGCGAAGATGTTGCCCATGCGGATTTCGGGCATCCCCTTCAGCGAGGTCATCACCATCACCCAAAGCGGCAGAAGGTAGTAGACCGACACCAGCAGAAGCGCGCCATAGACCATGATGCGACGCGGCTCCATCCGTCGGCGGGGGCGGCGTCCGGCGGGGCCGGGCAACAGGCGCGACACCTGCGGCGGGGTGGGCGGGAACCGTTCATACATGGCGCTTTTTCCCCATCCGATACAGGGCGAAGGGCACGATGATCGCCAGCACCATCGCCAGCATCATCGTGGAGGCGGCGAACCCCTGCCCCAGGTTCTGGTTGCCGAACATGTAGTCGTAGACGTATTTCGCCGGCACTTCCGAGGAGATGCCCGGCCCCCCGTTCGTCAGCGCGACCACCAGATCGTAAAGCTTGATGATCCCGGCCGAGATGAGGACGATGCAGGTCGCGAAGACCGGCTTCATCATCGGCACGATGACGAAGAGATACGTCTTCCACAGGGGAATGCCTTCCACGCGGGTGGCCTTCCAGATGTCTTCGTCGATGCCGCGCAACCCGGCCAGCAGGATCACGGTCGTCAGCCCTGCCCCCTGCCAGATCCCAGCCGCCAGCAGCGCGACCAGCACGAGGTCGGGATTGTTCAGGGGATCGAAGACGAAGCTTTCCCAGCCCAGGCCGCGCACGATCTTCTGCACGCCGAAATCGGGGTTCAGGATCCATTGCCAGGCCAGCCCCGTGACGATGAAGCTCAGCGCGTAGGGGAACAGGATGATGGTGCGGAACCCGTCCTCGAACCGGATCTTCTGGTCCAGCAGCACCGCCAGCAGAAAGCCCGTGACCAGCGTCAGCACCAGCGCGGCGACGCCATAGATCGCCAGGTTCTCGATGGACACCTGCCAGCGCTGCGTGGCCCAAAGGCGTTCGTATTGCGCCAGCCCCACGAAATCGAGCCGTGGCAGCAGCTTGGAACTGGTGAAGGAATGCACCACCGTCCACAGCGAACAGCCGATGAAGATCACGACGGCGGTCAGCACCATCGGGGTGGCGGCCAGCTTTGCGGGCCAGTTTCGGAACGGGCGGAAGGGTCGGCCAGGGCCGGTCATGTCGCTTGCTCCTGATCGAGAGGGTCCCGACCCGGAGGCCGGGCTTTGCGTCTACTTGTCGGCGAGGATGATCTCGGCCAGCCGCTCCTGGGCGTCCTCGGGGCTGAGGTCGGAGCCGAAGAACTCCGCCGTCAGATCCTCGATCTGGCCCCGCGCGTCGGGCGAGATGATCAGGTCGATGGCCGGGATCGTGTTGCCCGCCTTCAGGGTTTCCAGCCCCTTGCGCGTGCATTCGTTGACCTCGGCCAGGTCGATGTTGCCCCGCACCGGCAGCGATCCCTTCGCCGCGTTGAAGGCGATCTGGGCCTCGTCGCTCATGATCACGGCGGCCAGCGCCATCTGCGCCTCGGTCACGGCGGGGTCGCGGTTGACGGGGAAATAGATCGCGTCGCCCCCGGTCGCGATGACCGGCGCGCCGCCAAGGCCGATGTGGCATTCGTAATCCGTGCCGGCCACCTTGCCGGCCAGCGCGAATTCCCCCTGCGCCCAGTCACCCATGACCTGCGCCGCGGCCTGCCCTTCGATGATGCGGGCCGTGCCCATGTTCCATTCGCTGATGTTGCCGCCGGCCGACATCTCTCGCGCGGCGGCGAGTTCGGTGAAGATCTGGGCCATCTTCTCGCCGCGCAGGGTATCCTCGTCGCCCGCGTCGAAGGCCTGGACGTAGAACTCCGGCCCGCCGATCCCGGCGACGAGGGTGTAAAGCAGCAACCCCGTCTGCCAGCCTTGCAGGCCCACGGCCAAGGGCAGCTTGCCCGCTTCGCGCAGCTTCGGCGCGGCGGCCTTCAGTTCTTCCCAGTTGGTGGCAGGCTCCAGCCCCGCCGCCTCGAACGCGGCGGGAGAGATCCACATCCATTGCGGCGAGTGGATGTTCACGGGGGCGCAATACACCTTGTCTTCGAAGGTGCAGGCGTCCAGCAGGGACACGGGCATGATCGACTCGCGCCAGCCGTCGCGTTCGGCCACCTCGGTCAGGTCCTGCATCAGGCCGGCCTCCACCAGCTCCTGCGCCTGACGGCCGTGGTTGAACTGGGTGGCGCCCATCGGATCGCCGCCGATGATGCGCGACACCATGATCGGCCGCGCGGTGGCGCCGGACCCGGCGATGGCGCCGTCCACCCAGTGGTGATCGGTTTGCTCCTCGAAGATCCGGGCAAGTTGCTGGGCCGCCGCGGCTTCCCCGCCCGAGGTCCACCAATGGGTGACCTCCAGATCGGCCGCCGAGGCGCAGAAGGGCAGCAGCATGAAGGCAGCGCCCGCCATGAGGCGACGCATCGTCGTGGTCTGCATTGTCATTCCTCCCTGAATGGCGGCGCAAGACACCGCCAGCGGCACATCGTTACGGCGTCTCCCCCCGCCTGATGTAATCGATTGCCGTCTTATTGATCCCACAGCGATCGGGATCGGTCAAGAAATTTTGACTTGCTTTGTAACGACCTGTCAGAAGAGGCCCGAGCCCTTCAGCCCGTCGATCACGAACTGGATCGACAGCGCCGCCAGAAGCATCCCGAACAGGCGCGTCAGCACCATCGTTCCAATCCGCCCCAGCATCCGCGCGATGCCGCCCGCCACGGCGAACAGCGTCGCGGCCACGGCCAGCACCGCCAGCATGACCCCGTGGATCATCAGCGTGTGCAGCGCGGACCCGTCCTCGTTCACCAAAAGGATCATGGAGGCGAGCGCCCCCGGCCCGGCCAGAAGCGGCGTGGCGAGGGGGAAGACCGAAGGATCATGTCCGGGTGCATCATCGGCGGCCTTGTCCTCGCGCCGTTCGGTCCGGCGTTCGAACAGCATGTCCAGCGCGGTCAGGAACAGCAGCACCCCGCCCGCGATCCGGAAGGCGGGAAGCGAGATGCCGATGCCGGCCAGGATCGCTTCCCCCGCCAGGCCGAAAAGGGTCAGGAGGGCGGCCGCGATCACCACCGCCGTCCAGCCCGTGCGTCGACGCTGGGCCGGCGTCATGCCATGCGTCAACGCGATGAAGATGGGGGCAAGACCGATGGGGTCGATGACCACGAACATGGTCACAAAGGCACTGATGACGCTGGTCATTTCCATGGCCGCATTCTGGCCTTTTCCGCAGGCACGTTCAAGGCATGGCGGCGTACGCATCGGGCTTGACGGCGGCGGCATTCGCTGCGCTGCTGAAGGCCCGCCCCCTGACCGAGGAGTTCCCATGACCGCCCGACTCTACTGCTTTGGCGAAAGCGGCAACGCCTACAAGGCCGCTCTTACGATGACGCTGTCTTCTTACGCCTGGGAACCGGTCTGGGTCGACTTCTTTCACGGAGAAACCCGGACCGACGGCTTTCGCGCCCTCAACCCGATGGGGGAGGTGCCGGTTCTGGTGGACGGGGACCTCACCCTTACGCAGTCGAGCGTGATCCAGCTTCACGTGGCGGAACGGACCGGCAGGTTTCAGGGCGAGACGGAGGAGGAACGCCGCGAAGTGCTGCGCTGGCTGTTCTGGGATGTCAGCAAGGGGTCGGGCCAGTTCGGCGCCTTGCGGTTCATGATGAACTTCCTGCCGGAAGACCGCCGGTCCCCCGATGTCATTGCGTGGGCGTTGGCCCGTGCCGCCGGGTCGCTGGACGTTCTGGAGGCCCATCTGGACCGCCGCGACTGGCTGGTCGGGAACGGCCCGACCCTTGCCGATTTCGCCTGTTGCAGTTACCTGTATTACCCCGAGCCCTTCACGTTCCGGCGGCCCGAGCGACCGGCCATCTCCCGGTGGCTGGACCGCATCGCGGCCCTGCCCGGCTGGGCGCACCCCTACGACCTGATGCCCGGAAGCCCGGCGGACCGCGGCTGATCCCCCTTGCCCAGGACGTTCCGGCGGAACGAGCGGTCGAGGCGCAAAGGATCGAAACCGCGCCCGATGAAGACCAGCCGGTTGTCGTCGGCCCCTGCCTCCTCGGGCAGGACCTCGGGCCTTTGGACCGCGCGGCGGACGGTCTGCACCAGAAGGCGGCCGGCGGGGGCGCGGACCACGCCCTTGATGCGGACGATGTCATGGCCCCGCGCGTGCAGCAGAGCCGACAGCCAGACGCTGAGCGCCGTCCAATCCGTGTCCAGCGGCAGGTGCAGCAGGTGCGGGCGCGGCATCGCATCGGTTCCCACGGGTGGCAAATCCATCGGGACAGGGGGCGGCAGGGGCCGATCCTCCCCCATGGAGGAGCCGGTGATCCGCGCGGCGGGCGCGAAGCCTTGCAGAACGCCGACAAGGCGGCCCAGCTGCGCCGTCTCGGCCCCATCGACCTTCGTCACGACAAGCTGGTCCGCCGCCGCGATCTGACGACGCAGCAAAGCATCCCCCGCGATCTGTTGCAGCGCGTGAAGCGCATCGACCAGCACCAGGGTCGGTTGCAGCCGGACGTGGTGCCGCAGCACCGGATCGGTCTGGACCAGCGTCAGGATAGCCCCCGGATCGGCCAGCCCGCTGGTTTCGAGGATCACGTCCCGCCCCTGCCTGCGGCTGGCCAGATCCGCCTGCGCCCGCAACGCCGTCAGAAGCGCCTCGCGCCCGTCGCAACAGGCGCAGCCGCCCGCCAGAACCTGCGCGCCGGGTAGCAGGGCATGGTCGACGGGCGTGCCCGCCGCCTCGTTCACGAGGACATGCGCATGGGTAAACAGGCCCGCGTGGCGCTGATGGCGCAGCCAGGTCGTCTTCCCCGCACCCAGATAGCCGCCAAGGATCGTCAGGCGCACAGGCGGGGGTCCAGGGGGTCGACGGGGGCGCCAAGGATCCGCTCCGCCTCCGCCCAAAGGGCGGGAAGATCGGCCACCAGCGTCGCCGCCCCCGTGTTCGTGGCCAGCACAAGGCCGGGCACGGTGCCGGCATCCCGCGCCGTCAGCCCGTGAAGGCCCAGCAGGCGGTTCGCCACGACCCCCTGCATCAACCGTGCGCACATCCGGTCACGCGGGGTGGCCGCCCCAGCGTCGGTCCAGGCGCCGGGGCGTTCGGGGAAGCCGCAGGCGTTGCACATCAGATCACCTCGGGGCGGGCGTCGCCGGCGAAGGGGAAGCGCGCGCGGAAATCGGCCGCGATCACCTCGAACGGCGCCCATTCGACGCCCTCATGCCCCGAGATGTAATCGATCAGCCGTTCCAGCATCAGCAGCACCTGCGGGCGGCCCGCCACGTCAGGGTGGATGGTGAAGCAGAAGGTCGCATAGTCCATCTCCCGGTAGACCCAGTCGAACTGGTCCTTCCACATCTGCTCGATGTCGCGGGGGTTCACGAAGCCATGGCTGTTAGGGGAGTTCTTGATGAACATCATCGGCGGCAGGTCGTCGACATACCAGTTGGCCCCGATGTCCACGAGGTCGATCTCCCTCCCGTGCGTCATCGGCTTCATCCAGGCCGCGGCGGGACCGGAATAATCGATGGTCGTCCAAGCGTCGCCCACCCGCGCATAGAAGGGCTGGAAGTCGCGATAGCCTTGGCTGTGATCGTAGCTGAAGCCGTATTTCTGCAAAAGGGCGGCGGTGTTTTCCGACATCTCCCACCACGGGGCGACATAGCCGCGGGGGGCCTTGCCCGTCAGCCCCTCGATCAGCTCGATGGAGCGGACGAGGACGTCTTCCTCTTGCGTCGGGGTCATGGCGATGGGGTTTTCATGGAGGTAGCCATGCGCGCCCACCTCGTGCCCCGCATCGACGATCATCTTCATCTGGTCGGGGAAGGTTTCCAGCGAATGGCCGGGAATGAAGAAGGACGCCTGAAGTTCGTGGCGGCGGAACAGGCGCAACAGGCGCGGGATGCCCACCTCGGTCGCAAAGACGCCGCGCTGGATGTCCGACGGGCTGTCGGCCCCGCCGTAGGATCCGATCCAGCCCGCCACGGAGTCGATGTCCACCCCGAACGAGCACCAGATTTTCTTCGTCATGTCCTGTCTTTCCTGTTTCGTATGGTTCTTGCCCCGGCCCTTACGCCACGCCCTTTCCGGCGTCCGATCCCAGCCGCGCCCGCCGCCGCGCCAGCAGGAAGGCCCCCGCCAGGAACAGCCCGATGATCAGCAGCGAAAACAGCGTCGTCAGCGTGCCAAGCGCATACAGAAGCGGCGAGGTGACGTTGGTCGTCATGCCGAAAATCTCCAGCGGGAGGGTGTTGCGGCTGCCAGCGGTCAAAAGCGTGCGGGCAAATTCGTCATAGCTGAGCGTGAAGCCGAAAAGCCCGACCCCGACCAGCGAGGGCGCGATCATCGGCAGGACGATGTGGCGGAAGGTCTGCCACTGCGTCGCGCCCTGATCGCGGGCCGCCTCCTCGTAGGCCGGATTGAAGCGGTTGAAGACGGCGAGCATGATCAGGAAGCCGAAGGGCAAGGTCCAGGTCAGCTGCGAGCCGAGGCCGGAGGACAGCCAGTGCACCGTCAGCCCCAGCTGCGAGAAGATCAGCCCGACGCCCAGCGACACGAGGATCGACGGAATCACGAGGCTGGCGAGGATCAGGTAGAACAGGAGGTTCGCCCCCCGGAACCGGCGCCGGAAGGCCATGCCCGTCATCACCGACAGCACGACCGTCACCACCATCACGATCAGGCCCAGGGCGAGGCTGCGGCGGAACGCGCCCCAGACATCCCCCACGGATTGCTGGCGAAACAGCTCGTGGAACCAGTGCAGCGACACGCCTTGCATCGGAAAGGTCAGCCCCCCGCCCGGCCCCTGGAAGGACAGGATCGCGATCATCAGCGTCGGGCCGTACAAAAACAGCAGGAACAGCCCGAAGAAGGCGGCCAGAAGATAGAAGGACCCGGATTTGCGTTCCATTCACAGCTCCTTCCGGATGTCGACAAAGCGCAGCATGACGGAGATGACGATCAGCACCGTCACCAGCAGCACAACGGAGGTCGCCGCCGCCGAAGGGTATTGCAGCAACCCGATGTCGTTGGAGATCAGGCGCCCGACATTGGCCGATTGCGATCCGGACATGAACCGCACCGTGATGAAGTCCCCCATCACCAGCGCCACGACGAAGATGGACCCGATCATGATGCCGGGCTTGGTCAGCGGGATGATGATGTTGGTCAGGATCTGGAGGCCCGAGGCACCGTTGTCGCGCGCCGCCTCGATCAGCGAACGGTCGATGCGGACCATCGTGTTGAAGATCGGCACCACCATGAACAGCGTGTAAAGGTGCACGAAGGCGAGGATGACCGAGAAGTCGGAAAACAGCAGCCATTCCACCGGCTGTTCCGTGATCCCCATCCCCATCAGCGCCTGGTTGGCCAGACCGTTGCGGCCCAGAAACGGCACCCAGCTGATCATCCGGATGATGTTGGAGGTCCAGAACGGGATCGTGCACAACAGGAACAGGCCCGTCTGCACGGTGGCGTTGCGCACGTGGAAGGCCAGGAAATACGCGACCGTGAAGCCGATCGCCAGCGTCGCCGCCCATGTGGCCGCCGTATACAGGAACGTGTTCCCGAACACCCGCAGCACCACCGACGATCCGAAGAGATAGCCGTAATTGTCGAACTGGAACGCGGGATAGATGGAGAATTCGGTTGCGCCCCAGAAGCTGACGACGAAGATCATCACCATCGGCAGCAGCAAAAACAGCGCCAGCACGACCGTCAGGGGCAGCGCAAGGAACCAGTTGCGCAGGGTTGCGGAATGCATGTGGTCATCCATCGGTCGGGAAATGCCGGGCGGACATCGCCCGGCATGTCAGGTCAGGCGGCGATGAACTCGTTCCACTTGCGGACCATGTAGAGGTTTTCGTCCATGACGGAATTCCAGCAGGCGACATGGCCCATCCGGTCCTGGAAGCTGCCGCCGTCGCGCACCGCGCCCGCGGTTTCGATCACCGTGCCTTGCGGCGAGGTAATGTCGCCCTGGGCGGGCTTGCCCTCGAACCAGTAACCCCATTCGTCGTCGCTCATGAACAGCTTCGACGTTTCGGGGGCGGCCGAATAATAACCCTGCCGCATCAGGAAGCCGCCGACCCAGCCCGACAGGTACCAGTTGATGTAGTCGTAGGCCGCATCCAGCTGCACCCCTTCCAGATGGGTCGCCAGACCGATGCCGCCACCCCAGCTGCGATAGCCTTCCTTCAGCGGCTGGAAGGTGCAGGGCAACCCGCGCGACCGCACGGCGGTGACGGCCGGCGACCACATCGACTGGATCACCACCTCGCCCGAGGACATGAGGTTCACGGATTCGTCGAAGGTTTTCCAGAAGGCCCGGAACTGCCCTTCGCGCTTGGCTTCGGTGAAGACGGCGATCGTCCCGTCGATCTCGTCCTTGGTCATGTTGCCCTTGTTGCCGTAGGTGATCCGGCCCATCGCCTCGCACACCATGGCCATGTCCATGATTCCGATGGAGGAGATGTCGAGGATCGACGCCCGGCCCTTGAAGTCGGGGCTCAGCAGCTCGGCCCAGCTTTCCACGGGGCGGCCGATGATGTCGGGGCGGATGCCCAGCGTGTCGGCGTTGTAGATGGTGGGGATCAGCGTCATCCAGCCCGAGGACTGGTCGGCGAAGGTGGTGGATCCCGGACCTTCGACAAAGCCCACGGTGTGGGGGGCGGTGCCTTGGGCGATGGTGCTGGTGGGCGTCAGCTTGCCGTCCTTGAAGATGCCGACGATCTTGTCGTAGTTCGCGATCTTCGAGATGTCCATCGCCTGAAGGTTGCCCGTGGGCCAGACCTTCTTGCAGATCCAGTATTCGATGTCGGCGATGTCATAGCTGTTGGGCTGCGTCGCCGCCCGCTGCGTGGCCGCGTCCGAATCCAGCGCCGTCATTTCCAGCGTGAAGCCGAGATCTTCCTTCACCTTCGCCGCCACCTCGTTGAAGGCCGACACGCCCGTGCCGATCTGGCGCAGGGTGATGTCGCGGATCTCCTGCGCCCAGATCATCGGCGCCGGGAAGGCCGAGGCGACCGCCGCGGCCGAAGCGCCCGCCAGAACGGAGCGGCGGGAATAGTGGTTCTTCTTCATGCGTCTCTCCTGTCGGGGGTGTCAGTGGCCAAGGGGGTGCAGGTCGGCGGGATTCCATCCGATGCGGATGCCTTGTCCCGGTTCGATGGGGGCAAGGCGGAACTCTTCTTCGGGGACCATGGCCGTCAGTTCGGTGTCGCCGGGGCCGATGGCGTTCACGGCGACATGGGTACCCAGAAATTCATGGGCGACCACGGCGACGTCCATACCCCTGTCCTGCGGGGCGACGATGCGCGTGCGGTCCGAACGCAGGGAATAGCGCTTTCCGTCCAGCGACAGCACGTTGTGGCCGCCCATGAAGCGGGCCACGAACTCGGTCCGGGGTGTCAGGAACACCTCGCGGGCGGTGCCGGCCTGTTCGATGACGGCGTTGTTCATCAGGACCACCTGGTCGGCCAGGGCCAGCGCCTCGTCCTGGCCGTGGGTGACGTGGATGAAGCTGATCCCCAGCTCGCGTTGCAGCTTCTTCAACTCTCCGCGCACCCGCAGACGCAGGAACGGGTCCAAAGCCGACAAGGGTTCGTCCAGCAGCAGGACCTGCGGCCGCGTGATCAGCGCGCGGGCCAGCGCCGCCCGCTGCTGCTGCCCGCCCGACAGCTGCGCGGGAAGGCGGGCGGCCAGATGGCCCATGCCGACCAGCTCCAGCATCTCGTCGGCCTTGCGGCCGCGGGTGGCCGCATCCTCGCCCTTCATCTTCAGGCTGAAGGACACGTTGTCGCGCACGGTCATGTGGGGGAACAGGGCGTAGGACTGGAACATCATCGCCGTCCCGCGCTTCGCCGGCGGCAGGTGCGAAATGTCGCGGCCGGACAAAAGGATGGCCCCGTCGCTGACGGTTTCGTGCCCCGCGATCATCCGCAGCGTCGTCGTCTTTCCGCAGCCCGAGGGGCCCAGAAGGCAGACATAGCTTCCCGCCGGGAAAAGATGCGTGATGTTGTTCACCGCCACGGCGTTGCCATAGCGTTTCGTCACGGCAACGAGTTCGAGATCCAGGCTGGTACGCAACATCGACGTCTCCGAAGTGTCTGTTCCTGAAGCTGAGAGGGCGGCCTTTCATTTTTCCAGCGCGCCGATGGGCCAATGCCCGCCGGCGGCGGACGGTGAACACAAAACAGGCCGAACGCGGTGCGGCTGATGAAGAAATGGAGGGTCCGCGTATCGCGGGCTAAAACGGCCGCCCGGTGAAGAAGACGTCAACCGTCAGCGCATTCTCGTCATAGACATCGGCGGTGGAGTCGAGCCGACGCAGGCCGAGGCCGAGGCCGAGCCACAGGCGCTTGCCCACCTCGCGCCCGACGGACAGGCTGAAAATACGGTCCTGACGTTCGATGCCGAAGAAGTTCTCCCCTCCGGCTTGGAAGAAGCCGAGCGACATCCGGGTCGTCCTGCCAAGGAATGGCCGCGCCAGTCTGGCGGAGAACCCGCGCGTCACCGTGTTTTCCCCCTGCACCTTTTCGCCCGGCGTGACGGAGAACGTCAGCGCCCCGACCCCGCGGATGGCGTTGACCACCGATCCCGAAAGCGACCGCTTGTCGACCTCTCTCTGCCCCGCCCGCGCTCGCTCCGCGCGCAAGCTGACACGCTTCTGCCCATCCGCGAGGAGATCATCGACCTCCTTCACGCCTCAGAGGACATCATGAAACATGCCGTCTTCGCCCTTGCTCTGCTGCCTTCGGCGGCGCTGGCCGATCCGATTGCCTTCGCCTGGTCCCCGAACGCGCAGACGCCGCAGGTCGATGTGGCGCTGGCCAACGACTATTTCGAGGAGGCCGGCCTCGACGTGCAACTCGTACCCTTCGACGTCCGTCAGCCCCGCGTTGACGCTGAACCCGGGGCCATCGGTTCGGACGCCGCCTGGACGAACAGCATCCGCAGGTATCGGCTGCCTCGCTTGGTGACTCGGCCGAGAACCGTGCGTCCACTGG